>CAMZLW010000120.1 GCA_947311785.1 uncultured Ignavibacteriales bacterium
AATCACTACCAAAATTTAATAATAAATTAAAAAAATCCTCTGAAAACACGGCACACCTTTTTTAATGCAAATTTACTAATTCCACAACAATAAGGGTAGAACCGAAAATTCAAAGACACAAATTTTGTTGATGACTATACTTCCCTTTATATTTTTGAAGAGAACGGTAAACTGCAGGACTTAATACACGCATTAAAATATAGTAAAAAATTTAAAATTGGCATTTTTCTAGGAAACATATTAGGCGAACATAAAGCAGATTCAATCAACTTATGGAATGCAGATTTAGTTATTCCAGTTCCACTATTTCATCTTAAAAAAATTGAACGTGGATATAACCAAGCATATTTTATAGCAAAAGGCATTTCAAAAAGTTTAGGTATTAAAACTAACACCTCTATTGCTAAAAGAATAAAAGATACAGCTACCCAAACAAAGCTTAACAAAATTGAAAGAAATAATAATATGCAAAATGCTTTCTCTATTAGGAAACCCAAGCTGATAAAGGGGAAAAGCGTTATTGTTGTAGATGATGTAATAACAACAGGCACTACAATTCTTGAACTGGCAAAAATGCTAAAAGAAAATGGAGCAACAAAAGTTTATGCCCTCTCAATCGCAACTCCACTAATATCACATCCTATCGGGAGCTGAAACACCAAGTATTGATAAGCCATTTTTTATTACAGTCTGTGTTGACTTTGCTAACGCAATTCTTGCTTCAGCTAATTTTTTTTCTGTTCCAAGTATTCTACAATCTGTATAAAACTTATGGAAGCTTGTTGCCAGCTCTTCCAAATAATTTGCAATACGATGTGGCTCATAATTTACGGCACTATAATAGACTTCGTCCTTAAATTGATGTAACATTTTCATCAAATTAATTTCAGCCTCTGTAGAAAGCAACTCAAGATTATCAAATGACGAATTCATTTTTTGTTCATCAGTCATACGTAAAATAGATGAAATACGTGCATGTGCATATTGCAAATAAAATACAGGATTCTCTTCCGATTGTTTTTTTGCTAAATCTATGTCAAAATTTAAATGACTTGAAAGGCTACGCATATTAAAGAAGTATCGCACCACATCTTTTCCTACAGCTTCGGTAAGTTCATCTAGAGTTATGTAGTTAGCCTTACGTGTTGACATTTTTACAACTTCGCCCTTTTCAATAATTGTTACAAACTGATAAATTAACACATCAACTTTTTCTGCGTCATAACCCAATGCCTGTATGCCAGCTTTTACATCGGGGAATGTTGCATTATGGTCGGAACCAAAAACATCAATTATTAAATTGTAACCTCTATTAAATTTTGTTATGTGATATGCAATATCGGGCAAACGATATGTTGGTTCGCCTGTAGATTTAACAATTACTTTATCCTGTTCGTTACCAAGCTCTGTAAGCTTAAGCCAAAGTGCGTCATCTTTTTTATACGATAGATTTTTATCCTTAAACTCTTTTAGTACTGCATCTATTTTTCCATCGTCATAGAGTGTCTGCTCATTGAAAAAATTATTCATTTTAATATCTAAGTGTTCAAGTGTTGTTTCAATTTCTTTGAAAATTTCTTTTTCTGCTTTGCTCTTAAAAATACTTTCATCGTCTTCATTCAAAAGTTTATCGCCATGTTCATCAACCAAAAGTTGTGCAATCTCCTTTATATACTCACCCTGATAATACTCATCTGTGAAATCAACTATTTCACCAAGCAATTCTTTGTAACGTAGTTGAACCGATTGACCAAGCACACGCATTTGTCTTCCAGCATTATTAAAATAATACTCTCTATCAACATCGTAGCCAATCCACTGTAACAGATTAGCAACCGTATCGCCAATTATTGCGTTTCTTCCGTGCCCAACTGTTAATGGACCAGTAGGATTTGCAGAAACGAATTCGACATTAGCCCTCTTCCCAACATGCTTTTTAGATTTTCCAAAATCACTTTTTGCTTCATCAATTTCAAAAATAATTTTGGATAAAAATTTAATAGAAAACGAAAAATTAATAAATCCAGGTCCAGCAATTTCTATTTTTTCAATAATACTAGAATCATAATCGAGATTATCGATAATTTCTGTTGCAATTTCACGAGGATTTTTTTTCAATTCCTTTGTTAATAACATTGCAATATTAGTTGATAAATCTCCATGCCCCTTTTGGTTAGGCACAGAAAGGATTACAGATTTATTTTTTAAGTACTCTAGTTTATTTGCTGTTGCATCAAAGAGAGATGCTAAATACTTTTTCAATTAGTCTCCAATAAAATTTTAATTGTCATCTTCTAATTCATCATTAATAATTTCCATAGGTGCATCGCCCCACAGTTTTTCGAGGTTGTAAAATTCTCTTGCATCCTTTTGGAATACGTGTACAACCACATCAAAATAATCTAACAAAACCCAATTAAGTGTTTTGTATCCTTCCTTAAACTTGCACTTAATTCCAATATCTCTAAGTTTGTCATCCACTTCATCGGCAATAGCCTTCACTTGAATATTTGCATCTGCAGTGCAGATAATAAAATAATCGGCGACTGAAGATAATTCTCTTAAATCTAGTATATGAATGTCGTAACCTTTTTTTGAAAGAATTAACTCAGCTATTCTTCCAGCAAATTCTCTTGATTCCAAAATCTAATCCTTTTTAATTGGTGATTGTTTAAAATAATCTCGCCCAATAATAATAGTTACATCAACAAAATAATCGTTATTAATGTTTGTAAATGCGTTCCCCTCTTTTACATTTAATAGCTCTGCAACAAAAAGTGCGTTTGCCTTATTTCCAATTCTATCAATTACCATTGTTTCTTCAACATCAAATTTTACGTAATTTCCTGTTTTAACAATATCCACATTATTATCGCGTAAAAAATCTGTAAATCTATCAGCCAAACCACTAACTCCACAACCATTTAATACTTCTGCCTGTATAATTTCAGCAGGCTTATTGGTAGTTCGTATTTCACTTTCAATTTTTTCGCTACTATTAAGTTTAATAAAAAGAGAGTACGATAAATAAATAATTATGGTAAATAGCAAAAATATAAGAATGTTAATCATGTAACTGTTTATAGATGAATTTCCATTTTTACTTTGCTTAATATTTTGTTTGCGTTTTTGAGTTGCCAAAATTCTACTAATTGATAAAAAAATAACCCCACTTATTTGGGGTTACAAAAATAAGAAATTTTATCAATTAAAACCCTTCCATAAATCTACTTTGATAAAATGGGGAATAATTATTTAATCTATTAAAGTAATTGCCTTGGGGGAAATTAAGATACTGAATTGTTAAATGTGAGTTGTTGGAAATTTTATAATTTAACTGTGCCCGCGTTAGGTATATTCCGTTAATAGATTTTTGATGCTCTTTGCCAAATGAACTATAGGGAGAAGCAACTATACTGGCATCGACTTCAAGATTCATATTTTCGGTTAAACGAAAAGCCATAGAATTAGTATAGGTACTAAGTGCAACACCATTGCCACCAAACGCTGAGTACGACATATTAACACTATGTTTCATTTTAAAATTATTTGGATTGAGAAAATTTGAGATAAAACCAGATGGAGAGTAATTAGTAATTCCATCCATAATTGTTGGATTTATATCTTTATCCTTAAATTGCGAAAAGGATAAAGATGTAATAATTAATGATATGATTAGTAAAAATTTTAGCATACAACTAATATAATAAAAGATAGATTTTTTAATCTAATTTACTTTAACAATCATTTCAATTTCTACTGGTGCATTTATTGGAAGCTCATTTACACCAACTGCACTACGGACGTGCTTACCAGCATCGCCAAAAACATTTACTAAAAATTCCGATGCTCCATTTGCTACTTGAGGCTGTGCTGTAAAGCCCTTTGCACTATTTACAAAAACTGTAACCTTAACTATTTGTTCAATATTTTCTAAATCTCCAATCTCAGATTTTATTACGCTCAAACAATTTAATGCACAAATTTCTGCAGCTTTGCTACCTACTTCGCTCGATACTTCTGCACCCAGCTTTCCTTCTGCAATTAGTTTACCATCAACCATTGGTAGTTGACCAGCAGTAAAGACTAAGTTATCAACCTTTATTACTGGAATATATGCTGCAAGTGGCTTTGGTGCTTCTGGAACTTTGTATCCAAGTTTTGCAATTTTTTCTTCAATCATTTCAAACTCCATTTTTCTCTGTTTATCATTTAAACAAAGTTATCAAAAAAGTTTTTTGTTTGGAAGCTTTCTTTTTCATACTGATCTAAAATCAATTGATGTCAAATTACTAACTATTAGACTGTACTAGACCGATATTTATTATCTCAGTTAAGTATTTATTTTTATTCTTTGATTTGTTATTTATTTGTAATTTTTGCTTTGATGTATTTAAAATAATTTGGGATTAATGAACTTAACAAATCAACATCTTATTCCTTTTGCGACTAATAAATTGAGGTAAACTTTGACTGGTGAAAAATTTAATAATCTTATGAAGATAATGAAACGGCTAAGAAACGATTGCTCGTGGGATAGTGTGCAAACACACGACTCTATTAAGGCAAACACTTTAGAGGAAGCATACGAAGTTGTTGAAGCTATTGACGAAAAGAATTATGACGAGTTAAAGACTGAGCTTGGTGATTTACTTTTACATATTGTTTTTCACTCGGTTATTGGTGAAGATATGGGCAATTTTAATATTGATAATGTAATAGATTCAATTAGCGAAAAACTAATTAGAAGACACCCTCATATTTTTGGTGATACAAAGGTTAATAATAATAGCGATATTGAAAAAAACTGGGAGACTATTAAATTACAAGAGGGACGAAAGTCAGTGTTAGAAGGCGTTCCAAAGCATTTGCCCGAGTTACACAAAGCATTTCGCTTACAACAAAAAGCCTCAAAAGTTGGTTTCGATTGGGAGAAAAAAGAAGATGTTTGGAATAAAGTAACTGAAGAAATTGAAGAGCTAAAAGAGGCAGAAAGTAAAAGCGACATTGACAATATTGAAGAAGAGATGGGCGATTTACTTTTTTCACTTGTAAACTACTCCCGCTTTATTGGTGTTAATCCTGCAAACGCTTTACGCAGAACAAACGAGAAATTCACTAAACGATTTCAGTATGTTGAGAACGAAATTGGTAAAAAGGGCAAAAAGATATATGAGGCTACTCTTGAAGAGATGGATAAGTATTGGGAAGAGAGTAAGGAAAAATAATTGATAATTGATAATTGATAATTGATAATTGATAATTGATAATTGATAATTGATAATTGATAATTGAAAGATAATACAGTTTAACTCTTCATCAATAATAGGGAGAAAAAAGAGACTTCAATTTATTCCGATATTTTTTTTCCAAAGAATTTTAGGAATAAGAATAGCCCAGTAAAAATTAGTGCAATAGAGATAAATGGATTTACTCCATACGCGGAAGGTATGCTACCCAACACTATTGTAAACAGACCAACTAAAATTGCATATGGTAATTGGCTCTTTACATGATCTATGTGGTTACACTTTGATGCAAGCGAACTTAAAATTGTTGTATCGGCAATTGGTGAGCAGTGGTCGCCAAATACAGATCCAGCAAGCACCGAGCTAATAACACCATACATTACTATTTGCAAACTCTCGCTCTCCAATCCAAATGAAGTACCAACTGTGTAAGTTAATGGAATTACAATGGGCATTACAATTGCCATTGTTCCCCAGCTTGTTCCAGTAGAAAAACCAATAGCTGCACAAATTATAAAAACAAATGCAGGTAGTAATCGTGGGTCAATTGAATCACTTAAGAGAGAAATTATATAATCGGCTGTTTTAAGATTGTTTGTTACGGAGCTAATTCCCCATGCAAAAACAAGAATAAGAACTGCTACTAACATTGACTGAATTCCCTTTTGCCACGCCCCCACTGCCTTATCTAAGGTTAAGATGCGTTGCAACACCGTCATAACAATAGCCACTATTGATGCAATAAAACTTGCCCATAAAAGCGAAGCGAAAGAATCGGCGTGATTAATTATGTTTTGCAAAGAGTAATCCGTTATTCCCTCTGCGTTTAAGCTACTAATTCCAGTTGCAACAAGTCCAATTATAGTTCCAAAAATAATTACTAATATTGGAATTGCACCATTATACCATTTAGCATTAATTGAATTATTCATATCTGATATTTCAATTTCATCACTATCCACAATCACTTTAGAATTACGAGCCTTCCTTTCAAAAACAAGCATTTGACCAAAATCACGCTCCATAACTGAAGTTAAAAAAACGAAAAAGATTGCAGCTATCGGATAAAAGCTATAAGGAATTGCACTTATAAAAACATCGTAAGCATTTTGTGTTGAGCCAATTGAGTTTAAGCCTTCCGAAATTAAGCCTACTTCGTAACCTACCCACGTACTGATTATTACAATGCTTGCAATTGGTGCGGCTGTAGAATCAACAATGTAGGCAAGCTTTTCTCTCGAAATTTTTAGCTTATCAGTAATTGGTCTCATCATATTACCAATAATGAGTGAGTTAGCATAATCGTCAAAGAAAATAATTACTCCAAGAAACCAACTAGCAATTTTTCCACTCTTTGCTGTTTTGGCAAATTTTGTAATTTGTAATGCAAGCCCTGCAGTTCCACCATTTGCAGAAATTACACCA
Source organism: uncultured Ignavibacteriales bacterium (assembly GCA_947311785.1). GTDB lineage: Bacteria > Bacteroidota > Ignavibacteria > Ignavibacteriales > Melioribacteraceae > 1-14-2-50-31-20. Next base: position 6,675 of record CAMZLW010000120.1, read on the forward strand.
ACAACTCCACCTATCAATAATGTAAAAACTATAATAAACATATGGTCTTTATCAATTAACACATTCAACATTAGTGTATCGGCAAAGCGGAGTAGTGCAGTTAATGGCTCAAAGTTATAACGTAAGTTCCGCAAAAACAGCAATAAAAAACCGACGTAAGCCTATATTAGCAAAGGCTTTATGAGCATTTAGCCCAAATTACTTTCTTAGCTCAGT
>CAMZLW010000121.1 GCA_947311785.1 uncultured Ignavibacteriales bacterium
CAAATATATGAGGAAACTTATTTTCTCAATAATTCCGAATAAACTCTATTTTTGCTCTATTTACGCAGTTTATTTTCACTTTCTCAAAACTTTCGGATAGCTGTGAAACATTATAAAACATTGCAATTAACTAAGGAGTATGTATGAGCGAAAATGAAAAAATACAAATAGAAATTGATGTATCGAAGCGTCCGCTTCATTTAGAACATCCTACATGCTCTAAAGGACACTCCCTGCGATGCGACAATGTTAAAATTCATGATTATGCTTCAATAAAAGTAGTGGCTCGTTTTAAAGAGAATAGTGGTTTCATTTATATTGACCCTATCTACGGTAGCTTTGATAATATTATTGAAGGGATGCATGTTCCTGAAGGTGAAGTTATTGAATTATTTTGTCCCGAGTGCGATGAAAAATTATTAGCTCCAACGGATACTTGCCAAGTTTGTTTATCGCCAATGTTCTTGTTTCATTTACCCAACAATAGTATTATTGAAGGTTGTATGCAAAAGGGATGTATGTTTCACAAATTAAAAATTATTGATGCCGAGGAACAAGTGGCTCGTTTGTTTGAAGAGAGAATGTTACTTTAATCCTTTTTATAAGTGGAGGCAAAATTTACCTCCACTACATTTGTAATTATTTATAAATCTGATATTGAATCTATCCCCTCTGGTAATGGGAGGAAGAACCTAATTTTTTTAACTTCACCATTTTTCATTACAACTCTATCTACATTTTTCTTAATTAAAATAGAGTGCTCAATGAATAAGTCGTTATCTATTTGGCTTCCAAAAATATAACTTGTTCCTTTTATTGTTACATTATCCCCAATAGATATAGGGTGTTCGTAGCTTCCAGTCATGTTTACACTTGATTCTATTCGTGTATTGTTACCTATTTTAATATTTCCTTTTACTATATCTCCCCAAAGAATTTCAGAATTTTCACCAATAGTCATTGTTTGATCTGGAAAAGTAGAGAGGTGTACATTTTGCCAAATTGAAACATTTTTGCCAAACACAACATTTCCCTTTACATAAACGTTTTTCATAAGTGAAAGATTGTAATTAACCTTTGCTCCTTTTCCTAAATAAACCCCTTTGCCTATCTTAATATCAAGTGGCTCACCTTTCTTATCAAGTTCAATAATATCACGAACAACATCTTCGTGAATAAAGAAATCGTCTGGTGCTTCAATTTCAATTATGTCTTTTATTTGTTGATAGGTTTGCTTTCTCGCAATGTGTTCCATTTCAAGCAAAACTGATTTGTTATTAAAGCCCATTAAAACGTGCTGTTCATGAGGGTTAACTGCACGTACGGTTAATTTGTTACTATTAAAAATTAAAATTAAATCAGTTATGTAAATTTCACCTTGAGCATTATCACTATTAATTTTCTTTAACATTTTTCTCAAGTGCTTATAGTCAACGGCATAAACGCCCGAATTAAATTCGTTATTTTCTATCAATTCATTTTTCGTAAAGCTATATTCTTTACCATGAAATTTGGTACTATATTTTTCATCATCTTCTAAATTTAGAATATCTTTGTGTTCAATAATTTCTATTACTTTTCCAAAATCATCACCAGCAGAATTTCCATCAACATCAAGTTCCTTAACTCTAACAATTCTTCCATAAGCATTGTTTTTTGAATCACCTTCATATAGCCCAGTAAGCACCATCATATCTGCATTTGAGTTCGCAAAACTATTTTTAAAATCTGAAACAGTTTCACTATCTAATAAACCCATATCGCCTGGAAAAATATATACAGTTCCATCATAATTTTCTTCTATTTTTTCAACTGCAACTTGAACAGCATGCCCAGTTCCGTTCTGCTCCTCTTGATAAGCAAATATAGTGTTAGGCGTATCGCCAATAGAATCAATAACATCAGTAGCTTTAATACCAACAACAATTATTGAATTAACTTTTTCCAATCCTTTTTTACAAGCATCGGCAACTCTTTCAACAGTTGGTTTTTCTAAAATTTTATGTAGCATTTTTGATGTTTGCGATTTTATTCTTTTTCCGTGCCCTGCAGCTAGTATTATAGCAGTCTCTTTTATTGAATAATTAAACTCATGTTTCTGATTATTTATTAGCTCGTAAACTTTATCTTTATTTCCCATCATCTCTCTTTATTTTTAGTTATTGAATAATTAAAGTTAATAATTATGTTACAATTTTGTATAATAGGGAGTTAGGGTTTTAAACTTTTTGCAAAGAAAATCAAAGAAATGAAAAAGGTATTTTTAATAACTATTTTTGTATTATTTGGAACAGTATTAGTTGCTCAAGAATCTGGGTGCGGTGTAGGTTTAATTGTTGGCGAACCTACTGGTATAAGTGGCAAATACTGGTTAGATGAGACTAGGGCTATTGATGCTGGTCTTGCCGTTGGTTTATTTGGCGTTGGCACTGAGTTTTCACTTCACACCGATTATCTGTACCACATTAATAATTTGATAAAATGGAAATACAAATTACCTTTCTACTATGGGTTTGGAGTGAGAATGAGATTTGCTTCAAATAGTCCTATCAAATTTGGTGTTAGAGGCGTTGCAGGTGTGATGATGTATTTTAAAAAATTGCCAATTGATGTTTTTTTTGAAGTGGCTCCCTCTTTCCGCTTATTACCAACAACAGGGTTAGACCTTGACATTGCTATTGGTGGTAGATATTACTTGAAAATTTAATTTTTGTTTGGCAAAGTAAAACTAAAGTTGCTTCCTTTTCCAATCTCACTTTCAATCCAAATTTTACCGTTATGTTTTTCAACAAACTCCTTACACAAAATTAACCCAAGCCCTGTTCCTTTTTCTCCATTTTTGTTTGTCCCAATATATTTGGAATCTATTCTAAGAAGCTTACTAATTACTTCGTTGCTTATACCTACACCAGTATCAACTACAGTAACTGTAGTTTCGCTTTCTCCAATTGACACGTCAATTTTTACAACACCATTTCTATCGGTAAAATTAATTGCATTAGAAATTAGATTTCGCAAAATAGTTTTTGTCATATTGATGTCGCAAAAAACTTTAGTGCCTTCATCAATATTATTTAACAAAATTACACCATTTTGTTCCGCTTTAATTTTGTACAAATAAATAACTTCGGTAACTATCTCGTATAAATCATTTTCCACAGGCTCAAACGGTGTTTCGCCCCTTTGAACACGAGCCCAGCTTAAAAGATTTTCGAGAAAGGAATAAAGTTTTTTGGAACTATTGTTGAGCATTTGAGCTGTTTCTAATTTCTTTTCATCTGAGTCGTCATTTTCTGGGTCAGCTAAAATTTTGCTTAGCCCCATAACAGAGAAAAAACTATTTTTTAAATCATGTGAAATAATTGAAAAAAATCTATCTTTGCTTGCATTTAATTTTTTTAATTCTTCTTCCGATTCTGCTAATTTATTTGAGAGAGTAACAAGGTCTTTTGCATTTTGCTCAACAAAACTAAGCTCATCATCAAGTTCATTTTTATCATTTGACGAAAGCGAAAAGATTGGTGCTGCTTTAGTCTCTTTTTTCTCTTCCGCTTTCTCCGTAACATCAGGTAACTCGTGAATTATTAAATAAATATAATTCGTATTTTTAATGGTTAACGGAGTTGAACGAACCATTACATTTTTAATTTCGCCTAATGCGTTCTTCTGTTTGCTTTCAAAATAATCGAGCCCTAGTTCTTTAGAACGTGCATACTCTGCTTTAACTTCTTCCCCTTTTAGAACATTAATTTCAAAAATTTCTTTGCTGTGTAGTTCGTGTTCGCTGTATCCATAAAACTTTTGTGCGTACTTATTACTATTTTCAATTCTATTTGTTTCAACATTGATGAGCAATTTAATTGCATTATTGTTCTTCAATATTCTATCAAAAAATTTCTCAATTTTTTTTATTTGTTCTGCATCTTGTTCACCATTATTGTATTTAGCAAATTCGGTTTTAACAATTTTTATTTCATGTGCAGAAAATTCATTCATATCTTTACTTTGCTCTATTTAGTTTTAATTGATAAACAAAAATAAATAACTAAGTGGAATTATAGAACGAAAATTTTTACAACCTATTGTTTTTTTATAAATTACTTGATAACTATCAACATTGGAGTAACTATGCAATTCTTTTCAAATAAATTTATCGGTTTTTTTAGTGAGCTGGAATTAAACAATAATCGCGAATGGTTTAATAGTAACAAAGATTTATTTACCAATTTTGTAAAAGTACCATTTGAAGTATTTATTGAAACTGTAATAAACAAAATTAGAGAAGACGATGATAGAATTTTAATAACACCCAAGGAAGCAATATTTAGAATATACAAAGATGTTCGATTTAGCAAAGATAAAATTCCGTATAAAACAAATGTTTCTGCAGTAATATCTGAAGGTGGGCGTAAGGATTTTTCATCACCAGGTATTTACTTGGAGCTTAGTAATAAAGGAATCGATTTTTATAGTGGTGTTCACTTTCTTGAAAGGACTCAGCTACAGAACTTGCGTGAATTTATTAGTGATAATTTGGATGAGTTTTATGTGGTAATAAACAACAAAAAATTTAAGCGTAATTTTGGAGAAATATTAGGCAACAAAAACAAACGCATCCCACCAGAATTTAAAGAGATTTACGAGGTAGAACCTCTGATAGCAAACAAGCAGTTTTATATTCAAAAAAAGATGAGTGCTGAAAAATTACTATCAAAAAATCTAATAAAAATAATTATGGATTTGTATCACGTTGCAAAACCACTAAATGATTTTTTAAAAATTGGGATACAATAGAGTTAAAGGATAAGTAATCCTATTGCCCCAACACTAAAACCTATTACAAGGTTTACAATTTTTAAAATAATAAAACTCTTTTTAGATAAGGCTAAAAGTGGTATTGCTCCGTGTCCGTCTTGTACAATTGAGCTTGCCATAAGTATTGCAAACGGAATTGCCCCACTAACAAAGAGGGTAACAAAAATCAAATGAGGTCCCGATTCTGGAATCATTCCAACAAGAACAGCAATTATTAGAACTACCCACAAATTGCTTCCAACCCATTGTGTAACATCAAAAACAGATTCTAAAAAATGTATAGCTACAAGTGTTCCTAAAGTCCACAAAAATATTTTAAGAAGGTGTCTCTTTAATACATGTTCCCACAAATGTTTTTCTAAAAAATGATTTGGTACTGTTGTTACAACAAATAATCCAAACAAGGCTGATATAAGCAGAGTAATATTTATCCAATCCCACTCAGTGTGCGAGATAAAAATATTAATTTGAATTCCGATAAGAATTACAAAAAGTCCGATAAGTAGAGTACGCTGGAAAGTAATGTTTTTTAATTGCTTCTTTATCTCTGTAAATGAAAAACAAGGGCATTCTTCATCCTTGTGTACTTCAAATTTATGTTCGTGTATATTAAAATTTACATTGGTCTTTTTTACAAAGTAATCAGTAATAATTCCAGAGAGAAATCCAATAACAGCAAGAAATAAAAAAAGAAGAATAGCTTTTTCAGGAAACAACGATAGCATAATAAATGCTTCATCGCCACTTGTTGCAACCATTGTGGCAACTAATGCACCAAAGCTAACAACCTTATGCGAAAAAAGAGAAACAACCGTGTAGGCTCCAAGGCAACCTGGTATTACACCAAGGAAAACCCCCAACAAATATTGCCCATATTTACTATGCGATATTTTAGTTTGCCAACTCCCTTTTGTAATTACGTTGATGTACTCAATTAATAACATCATTGTAAAAATAAAGCTGGTAATAGAGAGTGCTGTATAAACTATATTTGATGAATGCTCGTGCAAATTATTTTTCCTAATAATTAAAGAGCAAATGTACTGAGATTTTAATTACTATTTTATTTATTTTGATTCAATGATTTTCAAGTTAAACAATTGGAAGCGTTATGGAAAAAGGAGAAAAAAGAAAGGAAGTAATTAAAGAGGAGGCACTTAATTTATTTTCAACTTTAGGTTTTGCGGGTGGCTCGGTTAGAGATATTGGAAAAAAAGCTGGAGTTAGAGAAAGTGCTCTTTACAATTATTTTTCATCAAAAGAAGCTATTTTACTAGAGCTAATTGGTGATGCAAAAAAAGAATCTGTTGGTGTTGAGTTACTTACCGATGAATTGTTAGAGTTATTAAGCAAACCAAAAGTGTTTATTGAAAAATTTACTGATAGTCTATTTGACCATTGGAGTAGCACCAAGCAAAAAAAATATTTAAGACTAATTTTAATTGAACAGTTTAGGACCAATAATACAAACAAAATTTCAATCAATTTATTAATTGATGAAACTATAAAAATTTGGGAAATAATTTTCACTCAAATGTTAAAGTATAAATTTATTAAAAAAAGTGAACCACAAATTCTTGCTCAGGAGTTTGTATATCCTCTATTTATGTTGCGTCTTCAGCATTTAACAAATGAGAAAGTAGATTGGAAAGTTCTACGCAAGAAATCAGATTTGCATATAAACTACTTTTGGAATTCAATTAAAAAATAATATGGACAAGACTCCAACAAAAATTGACATTGAATTTGCACAGAGAAAAATAGCACCATTTATTCATCGCACTCCTATTTTAACTTCTAGTTCCATTGATAAAATGTTTAGTAGTAAACTTTTTTTTAAGTGTGAAAATTTTCAGAAAGCTGGTGCTTTTAAAATGAGAGGTGCAACAAATGCCTTGCTATCACTATCAAAAGATGAGTTGAAAAATGGAGTAGCCACACATTCTTCTGGAAATCATGCAGGAGCTTTGGCACTAGCAGCTAATACACTTTCTGTTCAATCCTATATTGTAATGCCCAATAATGCCCCCAGTATAAAGGTTGAGGCTGTTAAAAGCTATGGTGGAAATATCACATTTTGCAAACCAACCCTAGCAGATAGAGAAAAAACCTTGGATGAAATTGTTAAAAAAACATCTGCTGTTTTTATACACCCATACGATGATTACCATATTATTACTGGGCAAGCTACATGTGCCAAAGAAATTTATGAGGAATTTCAAAAGTTAGATTATCTTATTGTGCCAGTTGGCGGTGGCGGTTTGTTGAGTGGCTCAATACTTTCTACAAAATACTTTTCTGCTTCTACAAAAGTAATTGGTGCAGAACCAATGGGAGCAGATGATGCTTTTCGTTCAATTCGCGACAACACTATTTATCCTTCTGTTAATCCTAAAACTATTGCCGATGGACTTTTAACATCCTTAAGTAAAAAAACTTTTGGCATTATTAAAAATGGGGTTGAAAAAATTATTACTGTAAAAGAGGAAACCATAAAAACGGCAATGTATTTAATTTGGGAGAGAATGAAAATTTTAATTGAGCCATCATCCGCCACAGTGCTTGCAGTAGTAATTGAAAACCCAGAATTATTTTTGAACAAACGTCTTGGGCTTATTCTATCGGGTGGAAATATTTCCCCAGTAACTAAGGGCAAGTAATTATACACTAATATAGATATACTAAATAATTCATATATTTGTGCTAGTAATAATTGAGATTGATTCTTATGAAAAACGGACATATTCTAATAACAGATGATGACCAAACGCTTTGCTATCTTCTTAAAGAAGAGCTTATTAATGAGGGATACGAAGTTGATATTACCTTTGATGGAAAATATGCAATTGAAAATCTGAAAAAGAAAACTTACGATTTACTATTGTTAGACCTTGAAATGACTGATGTTCAAGGCGAGGAAGTTCTTAAATATACAAAAGATAATCATCCAAACCTTCAAGTTATTGTCCTTACTGCAAAGACAGAAATAAGAACTGCAATACAATGTATTAAAAATGGTGCTTACGATTTTATTACAAAGCCATACGAGTTTGGTCAGCTTGTAATTATAATTGAGCGTGCTTTAGAACATAAAAATTTAATAATTACAAAAGAGCTTTTAACTTCTAAGGTTGATCGGGTTATTTCACACTCTATTATTGGTGAAAGTTCTTCGCTAAAGAATGTTATTTCTCTTGCCGAGAGAGCTGCAAAATCGGAATCGAATATTCTTTTGGAGGGCGATACAGGAACAGGGAAGGAGTTATTTGCTGAATTTGTTCACAAAAATTCAAACAGAGATAGTAAACCTCTTGTAGCCATCAACTGTGCCTCATTGCCAGACGCCTTATTTGAAAGCGAATTATTTGGTCATGAAAAAGGTGCCTTTACAGATGCAAAAACTTCTAAGCAAGGACTTGTTGAAATTGCAAATGGTGGAACATTATTTCTTGATGAAATTGGCGAGTTAAGTTTAGCAATTCAACCCAAGCTACTCCGATTTTTAGAAAATGGAGAATTTAGAAGAATTGGCGGTGTAACTAATCTCTCTTCCGATGTAAGAGTAATTGGAGCGACAAACAAAAACTTGATGGAAGAATCGGACAAGAAAAATTTTAGGCGCGACCTTCTTTTCCGTTTAAATGTTATCACACTTACAATTCCACCCTTAAACAAAAGGGGTAACGATGTTCTTCTGTTAGCAAAATATTTTTTACAAAAAAAAGCCCCAGTTCGTTCAAGAAAATTTTTGTCAAACGAAGCAGAAGATATTTTAATGAAATATTCTTTTCCTGGCAATGTGAGAGAGTTAGAGCATATAATTGAACGCTCTTTAATTTTTTCTGACGGCGATGAAATTAAACCCAAAGATTTAAATATTCAGCCCACCAACAGTGGCGATGATGCACTTTATTATTCTGAGGATATGGATTCACTTAGTTTAGATCAGTTAGAGGAAATTCACATTAAACAAGTTTTAGATTCTAACGATTGGAATAGAGAAATAACCGCTAGAGCTTTAGGCATTAGCCAAAAAACTCTTTATACAAAAATTAGAAAATACAATATTGTGAAATAGTTAATAACAATTTCTGATTATAAATGTCGAAAAGCCAAAACAAATTGATCAATTTTTCAACACTAAATCAAGCAATTCACGATTTAAATAATATTTTTACAAGTAGTATTAATTCAATTGATATTTTAGAAAAAACAATTTCACCCAAGAGTAATACTACAAAACTTATTTCAACAATAAGAACCAACTCTCTACGTGCCGTAGATATTATAAATAACCTATTAACCAACAAAGCCAAGCAAAAAAATAATATTTCCATACACAATTTGGTTGCCGATATTAAATTAACAACCAAAGGAACACTTCCTAAAAATATTAAATTGCAATTTCGTTTTGGGAAAAATCTAAACAAAATTTTTGCAAACTACACCGATTTATACAGAGTATTACTAAACTTAATTGTAAATGCTAGTGAATCTATTAGTGATAAAGGCACTATAATTTTTTCAGCAAAAAATAGTCGTAAAAAAGATTCAGTTTTGATTTCTATAAAAGATAATGGAATTGGAATTCCCAGTAAAAAGATAAAACATATTTTTGACGAAGGTTACAGCACAAAAAATAAAACAACTAACTCGGGAATTGGTTTAGCGATAGTTAAAAATATTATTGAAGAGCATAACGGAAATATTGAGATAATTAGTAAGTATAGAAGTGGAACAGAATTCATAATTTCACTACCAACATCAAGAAAAATAGATAAGAAAAAAAACAAAGATGAACTTCAAACAATTTTATTAGCAGATGACGACCAAGTTATACTTGAACTTTTTTCCGATTTACTTGCCTCTTACCATTATAAAGTTATTGCAGCAAAAGATGGAAGAGATGCTTTTGATAAATACAATAAGGCAAAACCAGATTTAGTTATTGTTGATAAAATGATGCCCAAAATTAATGGTCTAGAATTTATTGAAATGATACGTAAAAATAATTCAACAATTCCTATAATATTAACTACTGGTTCACAAGAAGCAATTGATGATGATTATCCAAAATTAAGTATCAATGAAAAAATAAAAAAACCATGGAGTTTTGAAGATATGTTGGATTGTATCCAAAATCTTCTTGGGTGATTTTTAAGTTACCATTTTTTCTCTTTTTTTTAGTAAAATAAAATCTTACTTTTATTCTATTGTTATTTCACATATTAGAGGTCAATATGAAGGCAAGATTATTAATTGGAATCTTTATCATAATTTTACATTTAACTCTTTTTGCTGGTGTTCCACGTCCTAACACACATAATCCCGCAGTACCTTATTTTATGGAACAAATAAACTTCCAAACTGTATTGCTTGGCGTATATGGAAAAAATATTTCTGGAATTATCCCTGATAAATATAGCGACATAAACTGGAATCCTGCATTCATTCTAAATAGTAATGAAAATGGTGCGTATTTGGATTTTAACTACCAAACATCTAACTATGCAAGATTTGGTTACTACCAATTGTCAGGTAGTTATACGATTTCCCCTCAATGGTATGATAACACAATTATAACTCCGCTCCAATTAAATCCATTATATAATTTTGCTCTAATTCAAAAGATAAGTGATAGGGTTACTATAGGAATTGTTAATAGAACACTTTTTGATTATGGCTCTTTTAGGTCTGTTCCATATAGTAGGTATTATAGTAATTCACCAACTTCAAGAGCTACAGAATACGATAAAAATGCATACACAGATTTAGATTTAGAAACAGTTGAAGTTGATGAAAACCAGCAATCAGTTTGGGGTACACAAACAGAGTTTACTTTAGGATATAATTTTTCTTCAAAAATAGATTTGGGTTTAAAACTTGGGCATTATATTTTTCGCCAATCAGGTTTTTTGAATGATGCAAGGTACTCAAAACAGCTACATTCATTGATAGATGAAAATAATAGTGAAAATTTTAAAACTAATGGTAATCAATATGAAGCAGGCTTGGGGCTTGTTTATCATATTGACAATAAAACAGAACTTGGAATTTACGCCTCTTTAATGATTGGAAACTCATCCGAAAAAAATACAGTAAAAGATAACTCACATATTTGGTCAGAAAAAAGTATTGACACTAAATATTATTCAATATCTAAATATAAACTTGCAAGTAATTACTCTTTTTCATCCGATGGAATTAGTCCTTCTTTCTCTTTAACATTTCAAAAAGAGTTGTCGCAAAAGCTAATGATACGGTCATTTTTAAGCTACCGCCTAATAAATAAAGATATTACTGGTTCCAATACTGCCACCAATACAAACCTTTATGACAGAACACATGATTATTATATTTCGTCAAATGCTGGGAGCCGTTTTGTTAAAGATGTAGCTACTGGGAACGAAAATAGCTCGTTAAAAGGGAGTGGGACTGAAGCTTTAGGAAATTTTAAGTGGTTTGCATCTCTTATATACAAAACTGAAAATAAATGGTCAGCATTTGCTGCTATCATGTTACAGATGCAATATAAAACAACTGAGCTGTCAGAAAATTCTTCGTACTACAACAACTACAACAATCAACGTTATTATTATGATGCTAGAACTTATAACATATTTCAGTCTTATACTAAAAATTACCAATACAATTATAACTACAAAAGATGGGCGGCAATTATACCCGTTGGAATTAAAGCTCACATCTATGGTGGATTTTCATTTTTAATTGGTACTGATTTACAATTTGAATTTGTTGAGCTTGAAGAATCGGGAGATATACTTTACCCTGAACGAATTACAAAAAGAACTGAGAATGGAATAGTTATAGAAAACGATGTTGAAAAAAACAGACCCGAAACATACGATACACACAACCCTTTGAGTTTTAGTAAGCTATCGGCTATTCATCTTGGTGCTTTTTACGAGCATTCTTCTGGTTTGAAGTTGTTTGTTAAAACTGAAGGTGATATTTTTAATAAAAGTTTTTGGACTTTTGGTATTGAGTATATTTTTTAAATTGGGCAATAATAACTATTAGAAGGCTAAGTTCTAATTGAAGCTTAGCCATTTTTATCCTTTTTCCCATCCGATAAATCTACTAACTTTACATCGTTAACCCATTCGGTAAGTATTGGAGTTTTGATTGAACTTAGTTGATCTAACACAGAAATTATATCACGAGTGGCATCTTCAATAAAAACAACTCTTTTTTTCACAACCTCCCTGTTAATTTCATCCTTGCCAAGCTCTCTATTTATTGCAGCAGTTGATAAGTTAATAAGTGTTAAGGGCTGTTTAATTTCGTGGTTTGCAGTTGATACGGTTGCAGAAAATGTGTTTACCTTTTCAAACTCTAACATAATTTTTTGCGATTCTCTAAACCTAAGTGCTGCTTTAACTCTAGCAATAAGTTCAACACGGTTAAATGGTTTTTTAACATAATCGAATGCACCAACTTGGAAACCCTCTTTTAAATCTTCTGCATCTGTTAATGCAGTTACTAAAATTACAGGAATATTTTTTGTTGTTTTAGATTCAGTTAAAATCTTACAAACTTCAAAGCCTGACATTCCAGGCATCATAACATCTAATAAAATAATATCAGGTGCTTCTTCTTCAGCAATACCGAGACATGCTTTTCCATCGTAGGCTTTTAATACTTCGTAACCTTCCCGTTTTAATCTATCTTCTAAAACAAAAACATTATCTTTTTGATCATCTACTACTAATACTTTGCTCATAAATTTTATACTCTCTTTTGTATAGCTTGTTGAATTTTAAATGAAAGTGCAGGTGCATTAACTGGTTTTGTAATTAAATCATCAAAACCACTATTTCTAATAATATTTATATCATCTAACATTGCTTGTGCAGTAATTGCATAAACTTTTAAACTTTTTGTTTGCTCATTTGTCCTAATTTTTTTTACCGTTTCAAATCCATCCATTATTGGCATCATAATATCTAGTAAAATAAGGTCGGGTAAAAATTTCTCTAAGGTGGTTAAACACTCTGCACCATTATTTGCATAGAATGTTTCGCAGCCAATGTTTTGTAAAATTTCACCAACTGTATATTGTGTATCCATATCGTCATCTACAACTAAAACTTTAAACTGGCTTTTATTAATATGGTTATCAGGTACTTCCTTTTCAATTTTTTCTATCTTGGAAGATACACTATTTTTGACTTTCTTAAGCAAGGAAATTTGCTTACTTATTATTGGATAGACTTCATTCTGTGGCTTATGATATTTTGAAATGATTGAGTTCCATTCTTTGGTGATGGTGTCCAAATTTTCTTTAATCATGTTTTGATTAATAACAACAAGCAACGGTAATCCTTTGTCATAAATACCACTCCATATTTTCTCTGTTAGTAAGGCAATATCAATAATAATTAAATTAATGTTTCCCCCAATATCTACGCTGCTAGTGTTGCTCTTACGAGTAGCAATTTTGGGGTTAAATTTATTAATTGTGGATTCAATTACATTGCTGTTACTACTAATAATTTGAATTTTTTCAACTTCTTGATATTGAATATTAATCAATTCAATTTTATTTTTTAAATAATTTTCATCTAAATTATCTGAAATAAAATCTAATATTAAATTTGAATGGAAAACATTATCTGCCTCTGAATTAAACAATACATAAACAGCAAGTTCTTTAGAATAGTGATTTTTTTTAAGTTCAAAAATTAAATTCCAATCTTCATATAAGTTACAGCTAACATTTACGATAACTCCATCGAGTAGCGTATCTTCAAGTTGCTCAATAATTTCATTGCCAGCATTACTTTCAATAACATCAAAATTATTTTTTCCAAAATAATTTAATATTTCCTTGTTATCGCTCACCTCGTTTTTAAGGAGAACTATCTTTTTAATTTTTTGTTCAGAACTAGCGATGCTATTTTTATATTGGAGTTTTTTGTTAATAGTAAATTTTTCAAGAATTGTATTTTTAAGTTGGATAGTAAAAGTTACTCCACTTACCTCATTTTTAGTAACATATATTTCTCCTGCAAGTAGCCCAACATATTTTTTGCAAATTGCTAAACCCAAGCCAGCACCTTGATATTTACGCGACGAAGTTAAATCTACTTGCTCAAATTCGTTAAATATTTTTTTCTGGTCTTCTTCCGAAATACCAATGCCAGAATCTACCACATCAATTTTTAGGGATGTATTTTCAATAGTAATTACAATTTTAATTCCACCAACCTCTGTAAATTTAATTGCATTACTAAGTAAGTTCAACAATATTTGTTCTAACTTATGCCTATCTGAATTTATTAATAAATCGTATTGATTATTAAATAGTATTTCAAAATTTAGTCCCTTTTCGGTAACCAATGGTTCCATGGCATTGTAAATATCAAGCATAAATTCACTTAAAGTAAAATTAGATTTTATAACTTCGTATTTGCCCGATTCTATTTTAGAAAATTCAAGTATATTATTTATTAAAGCAAGTAGTTTTTTCCCGTTGCGTAATACTATTTTTAATCTCTCTTTTGTTTTAGGAAATGTTGAGGCATCTTCAGAAATTAACTCGGTTAAACCTAAAATTGAGTTTAGTGGCGTGCGGAGTTCGTGCGACATATTTGCTAAAAATTGCGATTTAACATGTGATAATTCGACAGCTTTTTTCCGCTGTATTTCCAGTTCGTCTGTTTGTGCTTGTAGCTCGCTATGCAAATCTATCAATTCGGAATTTTGCTCTGATATTTGCATGTTTTGTTTTTGGTATTCGTCATTTAAAATTCGCAGTTCGTCAACTATATTTTCCAACTGCTCATACGAAAGAGCACTATTTAAGCCAACTGCTAATTGATGTTTAATTCTATTTAAATAATCCAGTGGTGTATTTTCTAGTTTGTTCTCATTTGCTAATTCAATTATTCCTAGTATCTTTTTATTAAACACAATTGGCATAATTAGTAAATATTTAATTTTAATTTCTGCTAAACCAGTTTTAATAATTGGCGGATTTTCATCAAAAGTAAGCTCAACGGTTTTTTTGTTTTTAATTACATCTGCGTAAAAACTACCATGCTTGTTTGGCTCAAGCACCGATTGATTAATTCCAAAAGTAGAAATTGGTTTAGCATTGTTTTTACTAACCAAATAGAATACACCAAATGAGATATTAGTAGTCTTAATTATTTTTTCTAAGACCGAATCGGTAAGTTCTTTAAGAATAGGAGTTTTATTTATAATTGTAATTAATTCACTATACTCACGTTCTATTTTCTTGTTGGATTGAATATGCTCTAGCATATCATTAAAAACTTTTCCAAGGTTTCCTAATTCATCATTTGATAAAATTTGCACTCTGTGAGATAGATCGCCAGCAGCAGTAATTTTTGTAGCATTACTTAATAATGATATTTGCTTCCTAATTTTTGTAGTAAAAAGAAGAATAAATATAAGCGACAGTAAAACACCAGCTAATGCAATAGTGATTGTAATAGTTTGCATTATTTCTCTAAACTCTGCTAAATCTGTATGCAAGTTGAAAATTACAAATTCGAGTGTTTTATCGGAAAACAAAAAATCTGGTTTATAGGTGTTAGCAAAAAAATCGCCATCATCTAATTCTTTGTAGAAAACATTTGATTTTTCTGCGGTCATCTTCTTGTTAAGAACTTCGATAAAACTTGAGATATAAATATTATTGTTTTCTTGTTGAGATGTTAAAATGGGTTTTTTGTCTATTGCTAACGCAACACCTGCTCTAATTTTTTCACTAAGTTCATTAAGAAATTCTTCATTAATAACTTTTCCATAAAAGAATCCTTCTTGCTCATTATTTTGATAATATTTTAAAATTATATTGGGGTATTGAGATAAAAAGTTATCAAAAGACTTTGTGAAAAGGGACCTATTTATGTTGCTACTGAAAACAGAGTTTTCACTAATTATTTCTCGTGAATCTGATATCTTGAAAATAAAATCTAATTCAGAAAGCCTATAAGCTGAAAAATTTCGTTCTTCTGTAATTTCGTACAATTCGTTATCAAGCGTAGCAATTACATTTTGGAAAGCAAGACGAAAATCGGCAGTAGAATTTAAGAGAACTTTTGAGTGTTGACTTTTAAGAAGTGAGGTTGTGGTGGAATAAAAAATAAATGTTGATGTTAATGAAATAATAACAATTACTGTAAAAGTAATTAATAGTAATCTAACATTAATCTTCATCTCACATTATTCTAATATTATTAGTAAAAATTAAATTGCTTTGCTTTCTCGGTACTCTGAGGAGCTTTGTTTTAGTACCCTTTGGATTGCTAAAAGAAGTTTTTCAAATCTGTATGGTTTCAAAATATAATCGTCAACTCCAAACTTTGCAGCCTTAATTCCACTTTCAATATCTTCATTGGCAGTTTGAACAATAATTTTTATTCTGTCTTCATTTTTTCTTATCTCGGATAAAAAATGGAAACCATCTTTATCAGGCATTTTTAAATCGAGTAGAATCAAATCTATTTTTGATAAATTTACATAATCGAGTGCATCTGCAACGGTAGTAACAAAATGAGTGTAATACCCAATTTCGTTAAGATCTTCCGAAAGAGTTGCACATAATTTCATATCATCATCAACTATAAGAATTGAGTTCACAATTAATCCTCTTCGATAGGTTCTGCATTTTTAAGTTCAATGTGAGCTTCATCTTTTTGTTTGCTCATGTTTTTTATATAATTATTGTTCTCTAAGATGTTTCGTTTTATTAAGTCTTCTTTTTTCTTAGCAATTCTCTCTTTCAATGGTGGAATTATTTCTAATTTAATTAAAATTATAATTTCACGCTTTACAGTTTGAGTTTTATCAGATCCTGTTAAATATCTAATTCCAAATACCCACCAAGGCAAATCTTTAAGAAATGGAATACCACTTCGAGTAACTACCTCTTCGTGAGTAAAAAGACCGCCAATAATAGTCTCTTCACCATCCAACATCAATACTTCGGTATTTGCAACAGTTTTTCTTATTTCGGTTGTAATTTCACCAGGGTCTGCAGAGCTACGCTCAACTTGTAATTGTAGTAATACGTAGTCTAAACCATCTTCGTTATACATATAGGGTGTAACTTCCACAATTGTTCCTGTAGAATAAAACTTATCTAAAATATTACCAGAAAAATCTCTCTCTTTAATTGAAATATCGGAACCTATTTGAATTCTACCAGTAGATTTATCGCGAACAGTTATGTTTGGTCTTGCAATAAGTTCTCCAAGTCCGTTATTTTCAAAAAACTTGAAAGCTCCAAGAACATCACCAGTAAAATCACCAACTTCAAAAGAAGTTTTATTGGCACCAATAAATTCGTGTGTGGCACCTTGTTGCTGACTACTACTGCTTCCACCATCGTTTTCTTTTTCTTTAGTAAATGATGTAAGTTTAGCACCAAAACTTAAACCAGTTTTTTGAATAAGGAACTCCCAGTCTATTCCACGTTCTTTTAGATCGGATATGTTTGCTTCAAAAAAGATGGCTGAAATTTTAACTTCGCGCGAATCTATTGCTGCATATATTTTGTCACCTAATTTTTCTCCCGATTGAGATTCTGGCTTAACTAAAATTACATCTGCGTCTTCGGTGTATATCATGTGGTGATAATTAACTATTATATTAAGTGCACGCATATATGGCATTCTGGTAATTTCAATTCCAATTGGCTCAGAGTAGCTGCCAGATAGCATAATTGGTTTACCAGTATTCATTTTACTAACCTTGCTTAGTACCTCAATAGCTCTGTTAAACGAAATATGCTCTGCAAGAGAAACAATTTCGTTTGGATTAACATACTGGCTTAATCTCTTCTCAATTTCCCTTTGCCCGAACAAAGATGATGCAATTAGTAATATTAGCAATAGTGTTATCTTTTTCATTTTATTCACTCAATTTTTCGTGTGTTTATAATTTCATATTTTTGCCACATGGAACATTCAATTTTAAAATCATACTCTTGTGTGAGTTAGCTTACTTATGAATGTTTCATCTGTAAATTATTTTACTTTATTAGTTAGGTTTCTTAATTTCTTTTTCTATTTTTTTATCCAACGTCATAGTTAACTTTTCAATAATCCCACCTTTGTTAAGAACAAAGTGTACTTCGTTTTTATCGTAATCAATCTCGGTTAAGTATCCAAGATATACTTTATCACCTTCCCACAATAAATATGTTGTTCCTTTAGAATCTGCAATAAAGGCACCTTCTGGAATTAAAGCTAACAATTCTGCCGATTGAGCATCAAGTAACTCATCTAAATTAGGGGGAATTTCATTCCTAATTAAAGGATAAAATATATCGTACAACGGATTTGGTGTAAGTCTGTTTTCTTGAGAAACCGAAGAAGCATATCTATCGTTATCCGAATAATATACTGCACAATCAATACTATAGTTTACAAAGTAACGTGGAATGCCTTCATCATCAACTTTAACAAAGTTATCGAATGTGCAATTTAGAATTTTTTTAAGCTCTTTACTTTGCTCAATAGCAAACACCATTTTATAAACATCGTTATAGTAAGCTGTTCCAGAAAGACGATACAGATAATGCCGATAGTGCTTCGAATTAATGATATCTTTATACTCGATGTTAACAAACGATTCTGGGGCAAAACGGAAACTAATTTTATTAATAAAGTTGTAAAATTCCGATTGATGTAAATTAACAGGAATATTAAATTTTCTTAGCGCCAAGATTGAGTCTAGCTCTGTTGCTCTAGCCTTTAAAGTATTTAATTGTTCAACTAACTCATCTGTATTGTAAGCTGTAAGAGTTAGGTCATTAAGTTTCTTTTTTCTTTCATCAATATCGTTTTTTTGAAAAACGATAACGAAAACGCTTCCTGCAACAATAATAAGAAGCAGCAGAGCTATTAAAATAAGAGTGTTTTTTAGTTTACGATCCATTATTCTTTTTTGGTTTCAATTTTAAAATTCATCATGTATGCAAAAGCATTTTTTTCTCGTAAAGGTTCATATAAAACATTTTGAAGAATAGAAGAATTACTATATTCTGCAAACTCTGTTAGCACATTCCTCGATAACGAAAAACCTTTAATGAAAACATTATCATTGTTTCTAGTTTCTAAATGTGAAACCCAAAAATTTCTTCTTCGTTCAACAAAATTTGATACTTTTTCTAATGTTCTGCCCCAAATTTCGGTACCTGCAAGAGCCGAATCAAGAATTGATTGGGTATTATCAAAGTTTGAAATTCTTTCCGAAATAGTTGACATTTCAGTTAAAATATTTTCGTTTTGAATAGCTAATTGTTCTAATTTATTAATTTTATTATCTAGCTCTGTAACTTCTTGAAAATTAGATAAAATGGCGTACGTAAAATAGAATGTTGCAATAAACAATAATGGCAATATGGCAAAACTATGCCATCCAAATTGCAAGAATTTTTGGTTTTCAATGATGTATTTTGGAAGTATGTTAATACCCTTTAATTCTTTATCCTCTTCTGCATAATATTCGTAAGCTGCAGCAATAGGAATTGAATATGAAGATACTTCAACTCTTTCTTCTTCAGGTATTGCAAGTATATCAAACATATCAAACTTCAACTCCGAAACATTTGCTTCGGGGAAAGTTCCATAAAATGATAGAACAAGATTTTCAGAACGGTCATCACCACAAATTACAACATTATCTAAACGAGGGATTCCACCGTTTTCCATTTCCAGAAGAATTTTTGAAAAGTAAACATCGTAAGTATGAATATTTTGGATACCAATATCTAATGTTGCACCAATATGTTTAAGGTTTTGACCTTCTAAAAAGATAAGTTTACTAAACTCTTTTCCTATATAAATTATTAGTGAATAATCTTCTGGGAAAAATTTTGTGGTTTTAGATACAAAGTTTGCAAGAGCAACTTCTGCACTTTTAATTGAATGTATTTTGTAATATCTTTTTCCGTTAAACGATGCAACTGAATTAACAAGATTAGCACCAGGAACATCTGGCTCGGTAAAAACACATAAGTGAGTTTTATCATCTAACGAAATAAAATCAATTTGATCTTTTGCTATTAAATATCCTTTTGAATCTTGTATTTCTGAAATAATTTTTTCAATAGTTTTCTTTTTATCTTTTTCTAACAAGCCTTCGTAAATATGAAATGTAACATTAGGATCTGTTACTACAGGTATAAATTGAGCTTTTGTTAAATCGTAATTAACCAACTTTGAAGCTATCTCAGAAATTTCTGTGTCAATTGTATTCGTTTCGGTAGGTGCATCTAAAGACTCAAACGAAAGGTCGTCGGTAAGCATTGAAGTATCAGTAAAATCTCCAAGTTCGTCGGTAGCATCTACCGATGAATTACCACTTGAATTAACAGTAAAATACTGTTGAACAATTATTTTATCTTTTACCCGTTCTAAAACGGCTAATTTAAGTTCTAATCCTTCACTATATATACATACTATAGGTTTCATCTGTTAAGTTACCTTGAGTAATTGTAGCATTCTTGTTTTATTGTTTGCATAACCAACTGCGGTCTCTTTAGTTATCATTCTTTCCTTCACAAGACGTAGCAAATCTTGTTCCATTGTTATCATACCTTGTTGGCTACCTTGCATAATCATCATATAAATTTCACTTGTATTGTCATTCTTAATAGCAGCTTTAACGCTAGGGGTTACAATAAGAACTTCTTTTGCAATAACACGTTTTTTATCGACCGTAGGAACAAGTTTCTGTGAAACAACAGATGTTAAAATATCTGCCAACCTATTACGAACTCTGTCTTGTTCAACTGGGTTAACTTCTGCAATAATTCTATCTATTGATTCTGCTGCAGAAGAAGTATGTAGAGTTGAAAAGACTTTATGCCCAGTATCTGTAACTTCAAGTGCTGCCATTATGGTTTCGGGGTCTCGCATTTCACCAATTACAATAATATCAGGATCTTGACGCAAAGCTTGCACAACCCCTTCCTGAAATGAAAGAACATCTTTGCCAACTTCTCTGTGCCTAATAATTGCTTTGTTCGATTTATGAACATACTCAATAGGTGATGCAACTATTACAATATGTGCATGGTCAATTTTATTATGATAATCTATTATTGCATCAAGTGTTGTAGATTTACCCGAGCCAGTAATACCAGTAATTAACGAAAGACCAAATTTAATATAGTGATGATTCATCATTTTAATGGCGTTTGGATGAAAGCCAAGTGATTCTAATGGGCGTGTAGTAGCAGAAATTGCACGCATATTTAATGCTAAGCTATCAATATCAAAATATGCATCAGCTCTAAAACGAACATTTTTATTTACTATATCGTAATGAAATGTATAACTAAAATCTAAATTTCTACCAACCAACAAATGTTTACATTGGTTATTTGTTAGTAGCGATACAATTAAAATAGATGCTTCAAGGTGTGTAAATCGTGGGAGTTCTTCAACACGAGTTTTTATACCATGAATTCGAAACCAAATATACTCGTCCGTTCCGTACCCACCAATTTCAACATCCGATGCCTCTCGTTCAATCATTAAAGTTAAAATATAATTTACCAATTTGTGTAGCTCAACTTTTTCTTCATTAGGCATTTGTTGAGCCATTTCAATTATAAAATTAACTTTTTCGGCACCCAAAATACCTGTTGGAATTTTACGTACATATTTCTCTAATATTTCTTCAGCTATGGTCATTCAGTTTAGTCCTCAACAAATTATTTCAGTATAAAATAATCGAAAAATATTTTATTTACTTTATAGCCTAATCGAAGGCCTTGCATAACCTCAAAGTCTTTTAGTCATCCATTGTACCAGCAAGTGCTTCTTCTATTGATGAAAGTCCTTGCTTCACTTTTTCTAAAGCAGAATCTCTTAAAGTAAGAGTTCCATCTTTTCGTGATTGCATTCTAACAGCATCTTCATCAACTTCTTCGCCAGCACGCACAATTAGTTCTCTAATTTCTTTAGTAAAATATAGTGCTTCGTGAATAGCCATACGTCCTTTGTAACCAGATTTATTACATTTTTCGCAACCAACAGCCTCGTACACATCTACGTCTTTCCACTCCTCAAGATTTATTCCAGCTCTTTTGGCAGTAGCTTCGTCTATTTTATCAATTTTTCTTTTACAATTATCGCAAAGTTTTCTAATAAGTCTTTGGGCAACTATAATATTAATTGCATATGCAATTAAAAATGGTTCAACTCCCATTTTGTAAAGACGTGCTACCGCACTTGGAGCATCATTTGTATGAAGTGTAGAAAAAGTTAAATGACCAGTGTTAGCAAGCTTAATAGCTGTTTCGGCTGTCTCTTTATCACGCATCTCACCTACCATTACAATATCGGGATCGTGCCTTAATATTGCTCTAATAGCTTGTTCAAAATTCATACGGTGTCCAATTTTTAATTGGCGAGCACCTTCAATAACATACTCAACTGGGTCTTCAACTGTTAAAATATTTTTTGTAGAATCAATAACTTGGTATAGAGCTGCAACTAATGTTGTACTTTTACCACTACCAGTAGGTCCCGTTAAAATTATCATCCCTTGCGGTTGTGTAATTGCTTTTTTAAAAGCAGCGTTGGAATAACCTACTAATCCCAGTTTACTAAGGTCTTTAATAACCTTTCTATCATCAAGAATTCTTATAACTATAGATTCAAATTTATTTTTTAGTTCAGTTCCAACCATTGGCAATACTGAAACTCTATATCTAATAACTACATTATCAATAGCACGCTGGATAAAACCATCTTGGGCACTTTCTCTTTCGAACCTATCCATTCCCTTAGATCTATCTTTAACAACAGCCATAAGAGCCTCTGGCTGAGTATTCTCTTGTGCATGCCATAGTTGTAATTTACCATCAATTCTAAAATGTATTTCCGCAGATTTTCCACTTGTAGGAATTATATGAATATCACTTGCACCCTTACGTACGCCTTCAATTAATGCAGCTTCAACTAAGTTAACTAATGCACTTTTATTAATTTCTGCATCTAATTCTTCTTCGTCAACATTCGATTCTTCTATAGAAATATTAAGTTCTTCTGTTGAAGATTCAATAGCTTTAAGAAATTCATTTTCGGCAGGGGCAATTGTTTCAATTAATTTATCGTAATCACTTTTTTTTAGGTAGTTAACTTCAAACTTTTTAATGTTAAGACTATATGCAATTTTTGTTAACTCTTTATCAGTTGGGTCAACTGCAGCAAGCACAAGCCTATTGCGTAATTTGTCGTAACTATATGGGAGAACTTTATGGATTAAAAATTGGTCTCTAACTTCATCGCCCTTAGAATTTAAGAGGCGTTTAATTTCGTCAATTCTTTCATCCGATAACTCAGAAACACTAATACTTAACTCGCGAAAAGCATATAGCACCGAAACTTCGCGAAAAATTGTATCGTGGTCAAAATTTAGTTCACTTACCAAAATTTGAGCAAGGTTTCTTCGCCCTTTAGATTCATCAGCTTTTTTAGCAGCAAGTGCTTGCTCAAGAATATCGTCATCAATTATTCCCTTCTTTAGAAGCAAATAACCAATTTTATCGGTCATCTCAAGTTGTGAATCAATCATTTATTTTCCTTAAAAAGAATTAGCATTCCCACACAATAATCCTACAAAAATAAGCAAAATTATGAAGAAATTATATATATAATCTTATTTATTTATAAAATTATCTAACTGATGGATTTATTGTTGCAGTTTCAGCAGAAACTAATGTTAACCCAATCATTACAACCATTATTATCATTGCTATAAAAACTTGAATCATTTCAATAACATTTTTAAGGCGGAAGACAGTTTCACTTTCGTAATAATTTGCAAGTTGCAATGCAGTATTTTTAATTGTACCTGTCTCTTCGCCAGAATGAAATCGTGAAATTGCAGTATCTGTAAACACTTTTGAAGCAGCAAAAGATTCTGAAATACCCGCACCCTTACTTATCATCATAGGAATTGCAATTTTTTTTATTTGCTGTTCAAAGTAAGCATTATCTGTAGCTTCGGCGGCAATTCTTATTGGTTCAATAGATTCTGCCGAACCACTATAAAGTGTGTAAAAAACACGACAAAAAACTTCAATATTAGTTTTGTGTACAAGGCTTCCCATTATTGGAACTTTCATCATCCATTTTGAAAAGAATAAATCGCCCGCTGGAGTTTTTTTCCACCACCCAAGAACTATTGGAGGTGCAAATATTACTATCACAACAATAAGCCATTGGTTCATTAAAAAGTTACTCATATCTAAAGTTGCCGCAGTCATTGGTGGAAGTGGAATGTCAAATTTCAGAAATAGTTTAGCAGTTTCTGGGAATATATATCCAACATAAAAAAGAACTGCCAAAAATAGAATAAACACAGTAATTGCCGGTGTAATTAAAGCACTACGCATATCTTTTTGGAATTGCATTCTACGTTCAAGAAATTTTGCAGTTGCTTTATATATTTCCGTCATATTACCACTTTTTGCAGCAAGACCAAGCATATAAGCAGTAAATTTTCCAAAAACTCTATCGTGCTTTACAAATGTTGTTTGACTATCGGCACCTTTTTTTAGCTCGTTATTAATTTGTTTTAATGTTTCACGAAGTGTCTTATTTTCTAAATCGTTAACAAGTAGAGTCATAATTTCACTATAGGGTAATTTTTGTTCCAACAACTCGGCACTAATTTTAACGAAGGATAAAACTTCTTGTTCAGGAGGTTTGGGATCCCACTCAAATAAAAATTTGTTTACGGAAATTACTTGATAGCCCATTTTTGTTAGTGCTTGGGTAACTTCCTCTTTTGAAAACGCCTTTTGCTCTCCTTTTATTACGGCTTCGTTTCCCTTTTTAATTTTGTATATATAAGTAATTTTTTTTTGAATTGACTTTAGTTTTATTTTATGTTTTTCGACCAAAGCCTTAATTTGTTTTTTCCCTTCGGAATAAGTTGGTGCTGCAAGATTTCCGGTTATAAGTTGACCGTTCGGTTTTATTGCAGTAAATTTTAATTCAACCATTAAGATTACACCTATTTTATTTCAATTTAACAATTTACTTTAGTAACAAAAATTAAGCCAATACAATTATATAGACAGTTACCATAATAACAATATAAAAAGCCTCTAACAAGTAATAATTACACTATTATCCCAAAAGAGCTAATATTTACTTACTTATCTGAATACTCTCACTAAAAATTGGCACGTAATTCTTTGCATCAAATATCATTATAGACAATTGATATTTTTTGGATACAAAATTATTAAGAGAGTCAATTGTTAGTTCAAATTTCCCATCAATAAACAAATCCGATTTTAATGGCTTTAAGTATTTCCCAAATTCCTTTTTGCTATTAAAATAGTTTCTTGTTTTTCTATTATTTCTTGTAATTTCTCTTTTCTCTTTGGAAGTAATAAATGTTACCTTTCCACTATTTAACAAACTACGTTCAATATTTTTTTCAAGTAAGCCAACATCTATTTTTTCAGTTGAAAGATTTTCAATTTTTCCAACAATTATAATGGGCTTTTGTTTTCCATCAAACTCTTTTATCTTTTTTGAATGCAGTATTTTTGTAACAAGCGAATCGGTAATAAATTCAGAGTCTGTGATACTCCAATTTTTATTTCCAATTTTACTATCAGTTTTTGATGTAGCTGAACTACTGCAACCGTAAAAAGATACGAACAATATAAAAACAGAAAAATAGATTACACTTTTGCTTTTTAACATTTACTTTTATCCTATTTTAAATTGTAACCAAATGTAAAATAGACTCTATTAATCTTTTTGCCAGGTGTGTACAGATCTTCGTCGCCACGGGCAAATGTTAATTCGGCTCTACCAAACATAGTACGCATAATAAGTGAAATTCCGCCACCCAAAATAGGTTTTCCTTTTAAGGGTAGTTCATAACTTCCCATATTATAGTTAAACATAATATTAAAAAGTCCTTTTAGATAGAGGTCTTTGAGGAATTCATATCTATAACTTGCTTGTCCAATACTAAATTCTGTTCCATTAGCTTGAAAATAATCGATACCAACAAATGTATTGGGACCACCGATATAAAACCATTTATAGAAAGGTGTGTTTGGACCTGCAAAGGCAAATGATGCTTCCAATTTAAGATTTTGTTTTTTACCAATTGGAACGTAATACTCTGCCAAGCTATAGAATTTATGGTATTGAATCTCTGACCCTATTTCTTTCATAGAAATTTCGAAATTTGCTTTAAAATATAAGCCCGAGTTTGGAAGGATAATATCATCTAAAGAATCGAACAATAAACGTAAGTTACCTAAAACAATTTTAGCATCTGGATGCTGATTTTCAATTGCTTTTTCAATATCGCCTGATGCAATATCTGTTGTAACATTCATTTGCTCGTAATGCATTGATGCCTCCAAATCCCAGAATTTACTTAGTCTAAAATTAAGCCCTCCCGAAAAATCCCATGAACGGTCTCGAAAGCTAAAAGCTTTTTTCCCATCGTAATAAAAATTGATTGGTATTTCTTTATAGCTCACTTTCAAAAAAGGATAAACAGGTATATCCATAGATCTTGATGGATATAGCACGGAAA
Organism: uncultured Ignavibacteriales bacterium; assembly: GCA_947311785.1. Classification (GTDB taxonomy): domain Bacteria; phylum Bacteroidota; class Ignavibacteria; order Ignavibacteriales; family Melioribacteraceae; genus 1-14-2-50-31-20. Next base: position 26,407 of record CAMZLW010000121.1, read on the forward strand.
CATCAAATTCTGTTAAGCCTCCAAACCTAAAATATGCTTCCATTTGTGCACCCTTAATAAAAGCAGAATTAGTTTCGAGTCCTAAGAGTCCTATAATTTTAAAATGGTCATTATATCTAAACCCAGCAACCACCCTATTAACGGGCTTTTCTTTAATTATTATTTTTAATTCTATTGAACTATCATCTAATTTTATTATTTCATAAGTAACCGATTCAAAATAATTTAATGCGTAAAGTGCATCAATCTTTTTTTGAATAACTCTAGTTTCAAATACTTCGCCAACATCAAGAGATAAGTAGCTTTCTATAAAATCACTTTCAAATTTTTTATTTCCAACAATAGAAATTTTATTAATTGTTGGGGGTGCAATTAAAGCCTTCTCTCTTTTTTCAAGAATTTTAATACTCTTTTCCCCTCGCTCTATATTTTTCCAATTATTGTAATCGTCATATTTTTCTAGTTCCTCTTTAAGAGCTATAAGCACGTCCTTGTTTCTAGCACCAGCTTCTTTTCCTCTTTCAATTATTTGAGCAACTCTATCGGGGGCAAAATCGGAAGTTGAAAATCCCTCAAGATCTTGTGAAATATAAATATCAGATAGTTCTATATTCTCTTTTAATCGGTTACCCATAGGAATATCAACAGACCTATCTAGAATTGAGAACAGATTTTTTAATTTTTTCTTTTCCACTCGTCCAGTTGTTAGGTTAAGACCAATAATAATATCAGCACCCATTTCTTTTACAACATCAACAGGAAAATTATTAAGCACCATTCCATCAACCAATAAATAGTTATCCCAATCAACAGGCGAAAAGGCGGATGGTATTGACATTGTTGCACGCATAGCTTTTGAGAGAGAACCACTTTTAAGTGTTATTTCTTTTCCCGTTACCAAGTCAACAGCAACACATCTAAATGGAATTGGCAAATTATCAAAATCTGTAACATCTTCGTATGGTGCTGTCATAGATAGAAATTCCATCTGAATATTTTGTCCAAAAATCATTCCACTAGGTACTGTGGGTTGATATCCTTCAAGCCCAACACTTAGTTGATACATACCATTTTTTTTCTTTTCAATAAAGGGGAGTTCCTCTCTTTCAGGTCTATCATCAAGCACCCTATTCCAATCTAAGCCTTTTATATATCTTTCCAAATCTTTTCCGCTATAACCAATTGAGTAAAGTGCTGCGGTAAGCCCCCCCATACTATTGCCAACTATAAAATCTACAGGTATATCAAGTGAATCTATAAGTTGCAAAATTCCAGAATGGGCAAACCCTTTTGCACCACCACCAGCAAGGGCAAGACCAATGGATGGTCTTTTATTTGGGAATTTAGAAAATATTTTTTTTAAGTGATTTATTGTTTCTGTATTAATTTTGTTAAGAGAGTCGTTGTAAGCAATTTGTTCTGCCGAAATTGAATCTGGACATGATTCAATTGATAAAGTATCTGAAACTTCTTGAGCTAGTAAGCTTGTTGTGGTAAACAATAATAAAAGTAGTAACAATTTATTTTTCATAAGGCACCATTAATTAAATCTTAGTTGTAATATTTTTGCTGGGTCAACTCGCTTGGAATACCATTGCACACCCCAATGTAGATGAGGTCCTGTAGATCGTCCAGTTGTACCAACCCGTCCTATTATCTCGCCTTTTTTTATGCGTTGCCCTTCCTTTACTAAAAGTTTGCTTAGATGAAAATAAAAACTATTAATTCCTTGTCCGTGGTCTAACAAAATATTATTACCTGTGTAGTAAAAATTTTCTCCTGCTAATCTCACAATTCCATCAGCCATTGCATAAATTGGAGTTCCTCTTGGTACAGCAATATCAAGACCATTGTGCATGTTTTTAGGAACACCGTTTAAAATTCTTTGGCTTCCAAAAACGCTACTAATTCTTCCACCCTTTATTGGTCGCATAAATCCCGATTTATAAAATGCCGAATCGGTTTTACCAATTTTAGCTCTGGATTTTTTTATAATTTCCCTTTCCCTTTTAATCCTTTGCTGTAATGAATCGGCAGTTTTACTAAACTGTCTTTTCGTATTGTTTATTCTCTGAACTCTATATTTTCGCAAAGGTAAATAGATTTTCTTTAATGTTACTTTTCCATCGTTATGTTTAATTTTTAATATTTTATTTTCCGTTTCTTTTGCGTCAAATCCAAAAGTTAAAAGTTTTTTGTCATCAACTTTTAACTTTGTAGAATCAAGCCACGCCCACTCAATGTTATTACCATCAACAATAACAAGGCTACCTTGTTCAAAACTTCCGTAATACTTTAATTCTTGCGAAAATAGTTTTGATGAAAAGAGAATGATTAGTAGAAGAATAGTCTGTTTTTTAATATGCATATTGTCGTTTGTTTAGTTGGAATCTATTATCCTCAAAGATAACAAGATATTTGGAAAGATTAAAATGTGCAAATTAACTTTGTAAAGTTTCAGATGGGAAGGGAATTTAAGTACAATACTATAAATAGTTTTAATTAAATAGTTTCATTATTTTTTGAGTGAACTAAATTACAAATCTTTCAAATATTGTTTCAACATAAATTGATAAATTTAGTGTAGTGAAAAGCATAAAGGATATTAGCAATAAAAAAAATATTCCAAACTTATCATAACACTAGAACTGCAAAGGAGTTTATCAATTTCTACTTAGGAAAATTATTATGAAATCACTAACCGTTAAAGAAGTTAATAAAATTTTGGATGGAGAAATAGTAGGCAACACCGACCAATTAATTGATGCCCCAGAAGAGTTAGAAAAAGCAGAAAAAAATCATATCACTTTTATTGGTAGTTCAAAATATGTTAACTCATGGAAAGTTTCAAAGGCACAAGTGGCCATCGTTAACCGTTCTATTGATATTGAGCCTGGAGAAAACCGTGCTTTAATTAAAGTTGCCAATGCCGATTTAGCAATGGCAAAACTGTTGCAAGTCTTTAACCCTGCTCCACCACTATTTAATGTTGATGTTCATCCCACAGCAGTTATAGATAAAACAGCAACCATTGGAGAAAATTGTAAAATTGGTGCTGGGTGCTACATTGGGCCAAATGTTTTATTAGGTGATAATGTAATTCTCTATCCGAACGTAACAATTTTTGATGAAACAAAAATTGGAGATAACTCTATTTTTTGGTCTGGCACTGTTGTTCGTGAACGATGCGTAGTTGGTAGCAATTGTATTTTTCATAGCAACGTTAGTATTGGAGCCGATGGATTTGGATATAGACCAAGTGCTGATGGAAAAGGCTTGGTTAAAGTTCCACAAATAGGAAATGTTGTTATTGGAAATGATGTTGAAATTGGAGCCAACTCGTGTGTTGATAGGGCTAAATTCAGTTCCACAATAATTGGTGATGGGTGTAAGATAGACAACTTAGTGCAGATTGCACATAATTGCGTTATGGGACGTTCGTGTTTAATGTCTGGCAATAGCGGACTTGCTGGCTCTGTAACTCTTGGAGACGGTGTTATTATTGGGGGAAGTGCATCTATAAAAGATCATATAACAATTCATTCTGGTGCAATTATTGGTGCTGGCTCTGGTGTAATTAAAGATGTTCCTGCAGGCAAAACTGTTTTAGGATATCCTGCAACAGATGCAAAAGAGATGCTAAAACAATGGGTTGCACTACGAAAACTTGGTAGGCAATAAATTGTAGATATTAGGATACAAGATTTTTCATTTTTCGATAAAATGAAAAAAACAAGTAGCTTACTATATTTGTTAACACAAGGGGAAATTATGAGATTAAAATTCTTTACAAGAATAATTCTTTTCGCATTTGCTGGGTGTAAATCACCAGAAGAAAAATTTGTTGATTTTAATAACGATAAACTTGAATATATGGGACGAGTTGGTTTTGAAGATTCTTGCTCTGTAATTTACTGGTCTGGGTCATCTGTTGAAATTCAGTTTAGCGGAACTAACCTTAAAGCCTTATTGGAAGATGAGAAAGGCAAAAATTATTTTAATGTTATTGTTGATGACGATAGCGTTAGCATACTTTACCTGGATACGACTAAGAGATATTACACTTTGGTTTCAGAGCTTAAACCAGGTAAGCATTCTGTTAAATTATTTAAGCGTACAGAATGGTCAAGAGGTGAAACTAAATTTTATGGTTTTCATATAGAAAACAATACCGAAATATTTAACATCCCAACAAAAGAAAAAACTATTGAATTCTATGGCAACTCTATAACTGCTGGCTATGGAGTTGAAGATTACTCTGGTAACGATTCACCCGATAGTATTTATACAAATAACTATAATAGCTATGCAGCAGTAACTGCAAGGCATTTTGATGTTAACTATAGCTGCATTGCAAAAAGTGGAATTGGAATTACAATAAGTTGGTTTCCATTAATTATGAAAGAACTTTATTACAGATTAGACCCAAACAATGCAGAGAGCAAATGGGATTTTACTAAGTCAACTCCAAATATTGTAGTAATAAATCTTTTTCAAAACGATTCGTGGTTGGTGAAGAGACCTGAGTTCCCAGAATTTAAACACCGCTTTGGAACAACAGCACCTACAAAGGATTATATTATAAATGCCTATAGCAGTTTTGTAAAAACGATTAGAGAAAAATATCCGAATAGTAAAATAATTTGTATGCTTGGCAATATGGATATTACAAGAGATAATTCCGCATGGCCTGGCTACGTTACAGAAGCTGTTTCATCTTTGAACGATAAAAATATTTACACGCTTTTTGCACCTTATAAAAATTCTCCAGGGCATCCTAAGGTTGAAGAACAAAAAGTATTAGCTAATACTTTAATAAATTTTATTGAAAAGAATAACCTTTTTAAGTGAGTTGTATGCAACCCTTTCTTACGGATTAGTGGGAAAGGGTTCGTTTCATGTCTGTTTTGTTACCACTTTATAGGCTGTATGAAAAATCTTTTTGAACTTGCATTTACCAAAGTATTTTAGAAACTAAAAATTCAAATATACTAGAACAAGAGGTGCTGAAATACTTTAACAAGTTTAGCACACCGTAAATTCAGCATGACGATTTTTAAGTTTCACACAGCCTCTAAATTTGTATGCTAATAATAAGCAATCTTAAAGATTCGAAAAAAATATTATTTGAGAGTGGTTGCAGATTCCATAATTACTTCATAAAAATATCCAGCACCAAAATCTTTTTCTAATTCAATTGTACCTTTAAATGTTACAACATCACCGACGCTTACGGTTTCATTTGTTGTAATTGTTAAATCATATTTCCCATTGCTTTCGGTACCATCTTGAATATGCACCCAATTTTTATTCATAATCATACTGTTAAATTTTGTTACCTTTCCTTTAACTATTATTGTTTTCCCTTTGTATTGTTTAAGGTTGGTAAATAGTTCTGCAATAGTAATTCCACCATTAGCTGGTTTAACCGATACATCAGTTTTAGAGGTTTTGTGTTTCCCATCCACAACCTTAGATGAAGCACTGCCACCCTTTGGAATTGGCTTGTTATAAACTTTGGAAATAAAAAGGATAGTTTCAAAATTTTTATTTAACTCTTTGCTTTCAAAGTTGTGCATCTCTAAAGCATCGTTGTAATAAAGCACTTCGCCAACTTCTGTTTCACGTTTGGATATTGCAGCCCAATGCTCATCACCATTTTCGTTTAAACGTAAATATGTATATGTATTTCCATTTATTGCTTCTAATACGGTAACCTTGTGTCCTGAATAAGATTTAGTGTTATTAGTTTTTACATCTTTATTGTTATTACATGCAACAATAGAAATTAAAAATATTGCAACGATTAGTAATTGTTTGTATCTCATAATGCTTCCTTATTATAATAAAAATTTTGTTTTGCAAATATAGTGCTGTCTCACAAAAAATGGATAAATTATTTACTCAAACTCTTTTCGGAATTTGTTAAACTCATTTTTTATTGTTTCAACTTCTTCTTTGAGTTTTAGAATTTCGTTTTCTAAGTTTTCAACTTTTGTTCCTAAACTTTCGCTACTCCTTTTTTCAACTTGAACTGTTATTTCTGGCTCTCCACAAAATAGATGTGTATATCTATGCTCGCGTCCACTATTTTTGGGCAACTTAATAATAAATGGCTCATCCCCTTTATTCATAAGCTTATCAAACGTTTCGTGAACTTCGGCTAAGTTTTCAAAATTATAAATTCTGCTTGATCTACTTCTAATTTCGCCAACGGTTTGTGCACCTCGCAAAAACATTAAGCAAAGAACAGCAACTTCTTGTATTGTAAGGTTGTAATGTTTTCCGAAAGCTTGAGTGTATTTTGGAACTCGATATTCGCTACTGGTTACAATTCCAGAAAAATGTTTCTCACGCAAGCTACCAATTATATCTTCCACAAGTGATTCGTCGTACGAAACAACGGGGTTACGATTTGACTTCTGGTTACATGCGTTAGTAATTGAGTTAATTGTCATGGGGTAATAAGCAGGAGTTGTATATTGCTTTTCCAAAATTGCCCCCAAAACTCTTACTTCTTCATGTGATAGTAGTTTCATTTTTTACCTTTGAATAATCCAAGTTCAAATATGTAAATACGGTTACTTATAATCAATTTCTTTAAAAACTATTCTCTTTTCTAGGAATAAGCTATTAATTATTTTTGTTCCATGAAAAATTAATTTGGTTCTACCCTTATTGTTGTGGAATTAGTAAATTTGCATTAAAAAAGGTGTGCCGTGTTTTCAGAGGATTTTTTTAATTTATTATTAAATTTTGGTAGTGATTGG
>CAMZLW010000122.1 GCA_947311785.1 uncultured Ignavibacteriales bacterium
CTACCAAAATTTAATAATAAATTAAAAAAATCCTCTGAAAACACGGCACACCTTTTTTAATGCAAATTTACTAATTCCACAACAATAAGGGTAGAACCAAAAAAATAATGGCAGCTAATATACAAGCACAAAGAGTTAATACAATATATTCAAAAATTGGAGATTTATTTATTTATCTTTGTTTTGGATTTTTAGTATTGTACATAATAGAAATATTTAGAAGAAAGCCAGCAGGTAACAAAAAATATACTTAATTGCGGTTTTGTTGCTTACTCAGAGTTTTTTTAATATTTATCCCTCTAAAATGCAATATCTACCTTAAACTTAAAATAGATATTTTTGAGTAGCAATAAAAATTTAAGCGGGAATTTCTTCCCGCCTTTAAAGTGTTAATCTAACTTTTTAACTTCTGTGTACCAATTGCTCGATTCCTCAAGCATTGAATTAATTCTGTTTACCAACTTATGTGGGTCAGCAAGATAGCCTTCCAACAATAACGAAGACTCGTACAACTGCTCAGTAACATCAGTAATATACTTATCGTTTTTATCAGATTTAAATACTTTTAATAAATTACGAACTAATTTGTGGTCTTGGTTCAATTCCATAATTTTTGCAGGAATTGTTTCGTTGTTCCCCATCATGTTCATCATCTTCTGCATTGATGCGGACATTGTGTTATCTGAATTTACCAAACAAGCTGGAGAATCTTCCAAACGCTCTGAAATTTTCACATCAGTAACTTTATCGCCAAGTATCTCTTTCATTTTTGCAAATAGCAATTTTAATTCTTTCGAATCATCCTTCGATAATTTTTTTGTCTTTTTCTTTTTATCTTCCGAATCACCTAACTTTTCAAGTGATTTTAAGTCAACTTGGTCAACAGACTTTAACTCAAATTCTTTGTATTTGTTAACTGAGCTAATTACAAATTCATCAACTGGGTCGTATAGATAAAGAACTTCCAAACCTTTGCGTTTAAATATTTCAAGATGCGGATCTGTTAGCAAAGCTTCCCTGCTTGGTCCTGTCATGTAGTAAATATCTTTTTGCTCATCTTTCATTCGCTCTGTATAATCTGCCAATGCAACAAGTTGGTCTTTGTTTTCATTTGCCGAAGAATCAAAACGTAGTAATTCAACAAATTTTTCTTGATTTGCATAATCGGCATAACCCATTTTGAAAATTCGTGAAAACTCTTTCCAGAATTGAGCATACTTCTCCTTATCGTCCTTAGCTATTTTTGCTAACTCCGATAAAACTTGCTTTGTAACTGTTGATGCTATTTTAGAAAACACCACATTTTCTTGAAGTGTTTCACGCGAAATATTTAATGGTAAATCTTCAGAATCGACAACACCTTTCACAAAGCTTAAATACTCTGGAAGTAAATCTTTGTTTTGGTGGTTTATTAAAATTCTTCGCACATATAAATCTAACCCATAGTTCTCGCGGTTAAAACCGAACATATCCATATTTTTTTTAGGAATAAATAAAAGAGCACTAAACTGAATAGGCATATCAACAGCTTTGTGTATCACGTGAAAAGGATCTTCAAAATCGTGCGATTGGAATTTGTAAAACTCATTGTATTGCTCTGGTTTAATGCTCGATTTTGGTTCTCTCCAAATTGCAGAAACAGTGTTTAGTTGCTCATCTCCAGATTTGATAGGAAATGTAATAAAATTAGAATGAGTTTTTATTACACTTTCGATTCTAGTTTTTTCAGAATACTCTTTTGCATCTTCTTTAAGATGAATTATAATCTCGGTTCCACGTCTGCGGTCTTCATCAAGTTCTTCAATTGTAAAACTACCAAGTCCATCCGATACCCATTTAATAGGCTTCGCATCTGTTTTGTATGAACGAGAAATAATTTCAACTTTATCCGAAACCATAAATACAGAATAAAATCCAACACCAAATTTTCCAATAATATTATTTGCTTGCTCTTTATCTTCGGAGAGTTGCTTCAAAAATTCTGCAGAGCCAGATTTTGCAATTGTTCCAATATTATTAATTATCTCCTCTTTAGTCATACCAAGGCCAGTATCAGTAATGGTGATAGTGTTTTCTTTTTCATCCCCATTAATTGTTATTTCAAGTTCCAAATCGTTCTGATAAATTTCAGTTCCCTTGTTCGATTCAAAACGGAGTTTATCCAAAGCATCCGATGCATTTGAAACTAACTCTCTAATAAATATTTCACGATTTGTATATAACGAATGAACAAGAATATTTAGTAATTCTTTTACGTCTGTTTTAAATTCAAATTGATTTTCTTTTTTTTCTTCACTCATAAATTTCCTCCATAAATTAGATTATCTAATTATATATTTAATTTAGTTTTCAATTGAATATGATGCAGAACGCATCAAAAGGCTTCACATTTTTTTTTACTTCAATGCAATTATTTGAACTATAAACCTTACTATTACTGCAGTTGCTAGCATAAGTGCTAAATACAATACTATTACTTTTAGTGAAGATTTACCAAAAGTAAAATTAAGTCTTTTTCCTCTCCAGCCGCATTCTCTGCATCTATAGTAATTTGAAATTCCTATTTTTTTTACTATTCTTTCCCAAGGTGTTTGTGCCCTTGAACGGCGTAGTTTACCTACTGCTTTGCATTTTGGACACTTGTCAAAACTCGCATCCTTCTTGAACGACATTTCGCTCATAAAATAACCCCTATCAAAATTTTTATAACTACAATTAGTAAAAATAGTGAAAATATTTTTCTAAATACAGGAATAGATACTTTAAATATTAATTTTACTCCAAAATATGCACCACCAATTGCTCCAATTCCTAACAAAATTGCCGAGGCAACATTTAAATATCCAAGTTGGAATAGAGTTGAATTCCATTCGCTATTTAGAAATCCGAATGAAACAGTTGAGGTAAACATTGTTAAAAATATAACAATAGTTGAAGTTCCAACAGAAAGTTTTAAATCCCCATTTAAAAAGTAAAGCAAAATTGGGACATAAAAAATTCCACCACCAAGCCCCGAAATTGCTGCAATTCCACCAAAGAAAATTCCAAAAGGGAATAGCCAATACGGACTAATTTGTTTATTGCTAACATCTGTACTTGTTTTTGTTCTAAATAACTTTACGGCTACAGCAAAAATAAAAGATGCAATAATAATTTTTAACAGTGTGGGGTTGAGCGAAACAATAATTTTAGGTGCAAACGCAGCAGAAATAATTGTCCCAAGTCCTAAAATTAATCCCTCTTTAAAAACTACATTTTGCTTTTTTCTGTGATTAAAAAAAGAAGATGCAGAGGCAAAGCTGCCAGCAAATAGTGAGGTTGCAACGGCACTTGAAACTACAATGCCACTATCAATACCCAGCAAAGGCAACACAATAATAAGAGTTGGAACAAATATTACACCTCCACCAATTCCTAAAAGTCCCGATAAAATGCCAGTAATGAACCCAATGAGAAGTAACGAGATTATTAATAAAATATCAATTCTTAACTCCGAGCATTTTATTGTAAACAGAATTATTATTCAAAATATCAAGAGCTATATTGAATTGCTTATCCTTTTTTATCGATTGTAATATCCTCCCTTTCCTTCCAGAAATACGTGATGCAAGTTCTTCTTTTACTTCACAAATAATTTCATTTTTGTGTTTTTCAAGTTCAGCAATTTCTTCACTTTTGTATTCATTTTCGAGATTATTAATGAGGTCAATTATACTTTTACTCATCTCCTCTTTCTCAGCAATTTTTTCTAAGTCGGTAAGAAGTTTTTCCGATTTTGAAGTATAATCAAATTTGTGTTCTGCAAGATATTCTAAAAACTCCGAATAGATTTTGCCTTCGTCTAAACTATCTATATTTAAAAATTCATTTGTGTTAAAATAATTTGTAGCAAATCTAAAAAACATTCCATGAGCCAAGAGTGTTTGAATCTGTTTAGACTTAGAACTGTTTGATACAACAGAATCGGGGCTTATGCCACCATCGGCAAAAACCTCGCGCTTGTTATCTGTAAAAAATTGTTCGGTATCCTTTTGTTTATTATCCCCAAAAATATCATCATTTTTTGAGTAATCAATTTCCTGAATACATCTTCCACTAGGAGTGTAATATTTTGCAGTTGTAATTTTTAAAGATGTGTTAAAAGAGAGCGGCAAAATTGTTTGCACAAGTCCTTTACCAAACGAACGCTCACCAACAATAACGCCTCTGTCGTGGTCTTTAATAGCACCAGCAACAATTTCGGAAGCGGATGCCGAGCCTCCGTCTATAAGAACTACCACTTTATTTTTTGCGGCAAGTGGAGTTTCTTTAGAAAAATATTTTGACATTTTTGTTTTGTCGCGCCCCATTACAGAAACAACTAAATCATTTTTGTTAAGAAATTTTTCCGCAACATCAATTGCTTGGTCAAGTAATCCGCCTGGGTTCCCTCGTAAATCCAAAATAATTGAATGAATCTCTTTTTGCTTTTTCATTTCTAACAAAGCGTTTTTCACTTCTTTTCCAGCGGAGCGTGAAAATCCACTTAATTTTATGTATGCATTATTTCCATCTTCTGGAATAAAGCCATAGTATGTAACATTTGAAATTACAATTTCTTCAATAACAAGCTGATATATTAAGCTATCTTCAATTCCATCACGTTCAATAGTTAAAGTAACAATTTTGCCAGGGTCACCTTTCAAGTACGAGCTTAAATCTGAATAATTATTTTTATTTATTGTAACACTATCAACTTTTAGAATTACATCGCCAACTCGTAAGCCTTGCCGTTGGGCAGGATATCCCTCCATCAAATCGAGTATTGTTACTCTGTTTCTTCGTAGTCCAACGCTAGTTCCAATTCCACCATACTTCCCTTTTGTTAAAACATCAAAATCTTTTTTCATTGTTTCATCAATGTATATTGTGTATGGGTCTAAGGATGAAAGCATTCCTTTAATGCCAGCAAGCATAAAATTTTCTGGATTTATTTCATCCACATAATTTGTATTTATTTCGCGATATACTTTACCAAAAGTGTCAATGCTTTTAGAAATTTCAAAATAAATATCTCTATCCACACTTGCAAAACCTGTAATAAAAACTACAGCTGTTGCTAAAATCCAAAATCTTTTCTTTTTCAAAAATCTATTCATTATTTTTTATCCAATCTTCTACTACTTCAATTATTTTGCTGTGAATTTCATCAATGGAAAGAGTTCCATCAATTGTAACAAATCTTTTTTCCATAATGCTCATATCAATGTAACCATTGCGAACACGAGTGTAAAAATCATTTTCCGATAGTTCAATTCTATCCAAATTTGTTGCACCAAATTTTTCTCTTCGTTTATCAATTTCTTCAAGTGGTAAATCGATAAAAAAGGTTAGGTTAGGTATTGCCAAACCTATTGCAAATTTTTGGATAGTTTTTACCGAGTTAAGATTTATGCCACGCCCAAAACCTTGATATGCAATGGAGGAATCGTGAAACCTATCGGAAATTACAAAATGCCCCTCTTTTAATAGTGGAACAATTTTTTGGCGAACTAACTGTGCACGACTTGCCGAAAAAAGAAGTAGCTCCGCCTCAATATGCATTTCAGAATTTTCCTTATCCAGCAAAATTTCTCTTACCTTTTCCGAAATTTGTGTTCCGCCAGGTTCTCGTATTAGGGTAACATTTTTACCCATTGCTTCAAGCTTCTCTTTTAGCAAGGTTACTTGAGTTGATTTTCCACAAAAATCTAAGCCTTCAAAAGTTATAAACATATTAGTATTGTTTTATTATATATTTTAGTGTTTTAGGATTTACATTTGTTACTTTTGTGTAATTTGGTGTTTCAATTTTGGGCTTAATTACACCTAGCGAATCGAGGAATGCATCGTTAAAATCTACAGTTGCCTTTATTGAATCTGCACTCATTACCCCAAGGTTATTTAATCCGCCTCTTAAAGTAACACTTATACTCGATGGAAAAAGTTCTAACTCTCTTAAGTTAGGAACATTTTCTACTACCAACGGAATGTTCTTAAAAGTTTTATCTACAAGTTTCTGAACATCAAATTCAACATTTGAAAACTGCTTTGAGTATGTGATGTATTTTTGGGGTTTCAATAAAATTTGCTCATTAACTTTTTCGTCAATATTTTCATAATCAATTTTTTCTGTAGAGATACTAGAAATTGAATTAATTAAGGATTGTGGTCCAGATATTTTTACAGAATCTGGATTTAATGATATTTTAGAAACAAGTTTATAGCCATTCTTAATATTTATATCTGCATCAAAAACAATTGGAACTTCTTTAAATCTAATTCGTTCTATTGTATAATCTATTTTTGAAGGCGATATAATTGCTACTTGTAAACTAGGGCTTATCCACGTATTTTCGTTTAATGACCCACGAACATCTGCATTCTGAATACCAACCTTTTTATTTGTAGAAATATTAAATACTGTTTCAGGTCCAAAAGTTATTTGGGCTAAAACCCATCCTTCCCCTTTAACAGAAAGTGTTACTTCGGTAGCAGATTGATATAGTAATGCGTTACCTTCTTTTATATTTATAAGCTTTACTGGAACTTTAAATGAAGTTGTATAATCGTTAGAAAATGACACAAAAACCCAAAGGATTATTGAGAAAAGTGTGGAAAAAATTATTGTTTTTATTTTTGGTGTCATATAGTTCATAAATTACAATATTTCTTTAAAATACTCTAAAAGAACTTTTCTATTTGCTTTGGAAATTTCTCTACCTTGAATAGGAAAATTTGGATTACTACGAGCTAATTTTCTAAGTTGTGGAACATTCATCGAGGATAATTCACTATCGTCTTTATTTGATTCAACACTTTCTTTTAGTGCTTCTTCAATCAAGCTACTTTTGGAATTTACCTCTAACTCCGATTTAGCTTCTGCTCTTAATCTCTCTAAGTGAGTAAGACTTGAAAAATCATTTACCTCTACTTTTTCATCTTCAGATTCAGTTATCTCTTCGGTAATTTCTTCAACAACTTCATCCGTAGGCGTCTTGTTTGCAATTAAGTTTTCTTCTTCAACTTCACTTATTTCAAGGCTACTTTCCTCTTTGCTTACAACTTCGTTTATCACTTCTGAAACTTTGGCAATAGGCTCTGCTACTTCAAAAGTTTCTTTTTTATCTTCACTTAAATTCTCTTCAATCACATCAATAGTTTCAGAAACTTCAACTTGTTTCTCTTCTATCACTTCTTCTTCAATTATTTTATTTTCAACTGAGCTTTTGTCCTCTATTTTTTCAATTGCAACAGCAGAATCATCTTCTAATTCTAAAACATCTTCTTCTACAAATAAATTATCTACTACAATTTCATCATCTCTTTCTGTCTCCAATACTTCTTCAATATTTGTGTTAGTTGCTACCTCCTTAGAACTTACTGGCTCAACCTCTAAAATATCTTCTTCCACTATAACTTTTTTGTCTGTGTTAGGTTTAGTTGCTTCTTCTAAAATAGCATCTTCAATTATGCTATCAAAAAGAGTTTCAGTTTTTTCTACTTCAACATTTTTTTTCTTTGTCCGTTTAGACTTTGTTGTGCTTTTTCCACTCTCCAGAATTACATCTAAAATCTCTTTGGTTGGATTTTCAATAATTGACGTTGCAATAACATTTCCAACATTATTAGCTACATTTTCGCCAACTTGTAAAACTTTTGTTAAATGTGGAGTATTGCCAGAAACGAATATTGCCACTTGCCCATTTGATATAGTTTCCCTTTTAAGTAATTTAATATTTCCTAACTTTAACATTGCTTCTAAAGCAGTAATTGCAGAAACTAATCCGTTAGTTTCAATCATTGCTATTGAATTGAATTCCATAAATGCTCCCATAAAATTTAAACCTCAAAATAGATTTTTAGTGAAAAAATGTCAATACAAATATGCTCCCAAACTAACTAATTGTATCTAAATACTCTTTTAGAATAATTGCAGCTGCATTTTTATCCACTAAACCTTTATCTCTCCTTTTCTTTTTAGATGTAACACTTTCAAGTATTTGCTGCTTTGCAATAACCGAAGAATATCTTTCGTCAACAAGAACTATTGGTAATTTTATTCTCTTCTCCAATTCGGAATGGAATTTTTCAATTAGCTCTGTGCTTGAAGATCTTTCGCCACTCTCTTTTAAAGGATATCCTAAAACAACAGTTTCCACATCGTAATCAACAAATAGGTTATCAAATTTTTTCCAAAAATTTGCATCGTTATTAATTGTTAATAATCCGTAAGCAAACATTCTAAGTGGATCAGTAATTGCAATACCAACTCTCTTTGCTCCGTAATCAATTCCTAATAATCTTTTTTGCTCTATCATAATTTGTAGAAATAAATTCCTAAAATAAAATTTAGTTTAAGAAGTAGCATCAAATCTTTCAACCGAAAAAATATCTTTATTCTTTTTCAAACGCTCAATTAACCTATTTAAGTGGTCTAAGTCGTTCACAAAAACTGCAACAGTTCCAGTAAAAAGCGAATCTTTTGTGCTAATATTCATTGCCTTAATATTTGTATTTTGATAACTTGTAATTGAGTTTGAAATAAATGTAATTAATCCAGGCTTATCTTCGCCACGTATATTTATTCCAGCAACAAAGGATGCTCCCTTTTCTTTTGCCCAACTTACTGGAACTAATTTATGCTCCCCAGTTTTAACCATATGAATTAAATTGTTGCAATCGCGCCTATGAATTTTTATTCCTTCGCCAATAGTAATATATCCAACAATTGGATCTCCGGGAATTGGGCTACAGCATTTTGCAAAATTATGTTCAATTCCCCTATACTCGTTGTCAACAATAATTCCTTTGTTCGATTTACGAGCAAATTTTGCAAAATCGTCAAATTCTAATTCTTCAGGTAATTTATCCTCAACTTTTACAGGTGGATTAATAATTTCATCCAAATTTAATTTGTTTTGTGCAACTGCAGCATAAAATTTGCTATAATTATCGAATCTTAATTTTCTAACAATTTTAGCAAAATCGTCTTGCTGAATTGTTTTTTTCAATTTTTTTAGCTTTTTTTCCCAAATATCTTTTCCAGATTGAACAATTTTATCTTCTTCTTGGTTTAAGTATTTGCGTATATTTGCTTTTGCTTTATGAGTTTGAACAAATTGCAACCAATTTTTATTGGGCTTCTGGTTTTTAGAAGTTATAATATCTACTTGGTCTCCGCTATTTAACACGGTATTAAGTGGAACAATTTTATTGTTAACCTTTGCTCCGATGCAATTATACCCAACATTGCTATGTATTTCAAAAGCAAAATCAACTGGAGTGGAGTTTTTGGGCAATCTTTTCAAATCACCTTTAGGTGTAAAGGCATAAATCTCGTCCTGATAAAGGTTTAACTTAAAGCTAGAAATAAGTTCCTTTGGTGCTTCATGCTTTTCAACATTCTTAAAAATGTCCCTAACCCAATTAACCCACTCTTCCATTTCAGAATCGGTTTGATGAAAACTCTCTTTATACTTCCAATGTGCTGCCACACCCTTTTCAGCAATTTCGTGCATTTTACGAGTTCTAATTTGTATTTCAACATGCTTACCCTCAGGGCCAATTACTGTGTTATGAATTGATTGATAATTGTTTGTTTTAGGAATTGAAATGTAATCTTTAAATCTGCTAATAGGGTTATAAATTTGGTTAGTAACACCTAACACATAGTAGCACTCATTAGGATCGTCGCTCTCAACAATAATTCTAATTGCTAATAAATCGTATATATTATCGATAGTTGTGTTTAGTTTAGTAAGCTTTTTAAAAATTGAATATATGTGCTTTGCTCTGCCACTTATTTCATACTTAAGACCATGCTCCACTAATTTTTCTTCGAGTGGAGCAACAAATTTTTTGATATAAGCTTCACGTTCTTTTCTTTTGCTTTTAATCTGCTTTGCTAAGGATTCGTATTCTTTATAATTTAGATACTTAAAAGATAAGTCTTCTAATTCCCACTTAATTTTTCCAAGTCCAAATCTGTTTGCAAAAGGCGCATAAATATCTAGTGTTTCTCTTGCAATTCGTAGTTGTTTTTGCTGAGGAACAAACTCAAGAGTTCGCATATTGTGCAATCTATCTGCAAATTTTACAAGAATAACTCTAATATCTTTAATCATAGAAAGGAGAAGTTTTCTATAATTTTCTGCTTGCGTTAAATCTTGCCCTGTAAAAACTCCACTAATCTTTGTAACACCATCAACAATATCTGCAACTTCTTGCGAAAACTCTTTAGCAATAAATTCTAAACTAAAATCGGTATCTTCCACAACATCGTGGAGCAAAGCAACAACCACCGAAATATCATCAAGTGGCATTTCACTTGCCACAATTAAAGCCACTTGATAGGGATGAATAAAATAGGATTCGCCAGACGCTCGTAAATCGTTTTTATGTGCTTCAAAACTAAGTTTAAAAGCACGCGAAATCATATCTTCATCAACTTCACTAAGATGCGAGTTGCAGACTTTTAGCAAATCATCAAGTAGTTTATCTCTATATTTTTTTGTTAATTCAGTCATTTATCTATATCAGTTTAACCTATTTGTTTTTAACAAGTTAGCAGTTGTTGTATAAGTATTTAATTTGCTATAAAGTTCCAAAATTTCTATCGCCAGCATCACCTAAACCAGGAACAATGTAAGCACTTTCGTTTAGCTCTCTATCGAGCTGTGCAGTAAAAATTTTAACATCTGGATGCTCTTGCTCCATACGCTTTACTCCTTCGGGAGCAGCAATTAGGTTTGCCATTATTATCTCGGATGCTCCCCTGCCTTTTAAAAATTGAGTTGCTACCGATGCACTTCCACCAGTGGCAAGCATTGGATCAAGAATAATTACCGTAGAGTCTCCTAAGTTTTTAGGAGCTTTATAGTAATATTCAACAGGCTGAAATGTTTTTTCGTCCCGCTGTAAACCTATATGCCCTACTTTTGCGTATGGTATCATTTCAATAAATGCTTCAACTAAGCTTAATCCAGCACGTAATATTGGAACTAATATGACATCTTTTTTAATTTTATGCCCAACTGTAATCTCTAACGGAGTTTTAACTTCTGTTTCAACAACCTCAAAATTTTTGCTAACTTCGGAAGCAAGAATGTACGCAATACGTTTTAAAGCCAACCTAAATTGATACTCTTTTGTCTCTTCGTCGCGTAAATAAGTTATATCGCGTTTTATTAATGGATTTTCAATAACAGTTAAATTTTGTCGAGTAGACATAATATGACTCCTTAATTTAATTTTTATAATTAAAGTGAGGAGTTTCAATGCCCCTCACAGAACCGTACTTGTAGATTTCCCACATAC
>CAMZLW010000123.1 GCA_947311785.1 uncultured Ignavibacteriales bacterium
AGATGAAGGGAATCAATTTGATAAGAGATGATTTCCACGGTGAGTGGAATTATAAAATCTCTCCTAATTTGTAATCTAAATAACTATGTTATTTCGTTACAACCCCTTAGCTACTAAGTTAAATAATTATCGTTTTCTTGAATCTTTCCAAATAAGTTTTTCGTTTTTTCTTTCTTGCAAGAATGTTGTACAATTCCCATCTCCTGACCCAGAATAACCACCGTTGGGTGAACAAATAAAATTTCCATTTTTATCGTATAGATGGCTAAACTGATCACAACATTGAGCTGGAATGTAGTAAACTGTTTGATTATTAAAAGTATATCTCCAAATAGATTGTTGTGGGTTACCAACTGGCTCTGACTTAAATTCAGCTATCTTTGAATTTACCCATGTAGGATTATCGTCAATTGATACAGAATCAGAACAAGAGATTACAAATAATAATGTTAGCATCATAAAAATTAAATTTTTCATTTCACCTCCAATTTTATTTAGATATTTGACAAATCAATATTCTCTAATCTTTCCTTTACGGAAAATAAGAATTTACCTCCTAACATTCCATCAATCAATCTGTGATCGTGACTTATGGTTAAATACATCATTGGTTTAATTGCAATAGTATCATGCTCATCAACCTCAATAACTACGGGCTTTTTATCAACAGAGCCAACACCAATTATTGCAACTTCTGGTTGATTTATTATTGGTGTACCAAATTGCAACCCAAACACACCGTAGTTAGTGATAGAGAATGTTCCATTTTTTACATCATCTGGTTTTAACCCTTTTGTGCGTGCTTTATTACCAAGTGATGCAATCTCTTTTGCTAATCCTCTTGCACTTAAATTTTCGGCATTTTTAATGTTTGGAACAATTAACCCATTAGGCTCAACTGCAACAGCAATTCCAAGATTAACATGTTTTTTTATTACAATATCAGTTCCAGAAATTTGTGAATTAATTAATGGAAATTCTTTTATAGCATTTATAACAGCATGAGAAATGAACGTCATATAAGTGAATTTGATTTCTTCTTCTTCAAGGAATCTCTTTTTGTTTTGCTTTAGGAAGTTATAAATTTTAGTCATATCAACTTCTGTAACCGATGAGACATGAACTGCAGTATCGCGACTAATTATCATATGTTCCATAATACGCTTACGTGTAGTATCCATAGGGATTATTTCATCATCCGCGGCAACCACAATTGAACTCTGGATAGGTTTTGAAGAAATTTTATTATTAGATTTATTTGAAATGTAATTAAGAATATCTTTTTTGGAAACTCTTCCACTTGCACCAGTTCCAGAAATATTTTCTAATTCGTCAAAAGAAATATTTTCTTTATTTGCAATACTAATAACCAAAGGAGAAAAGAATTTATTAGAAATTACTTTCTCCTTTTTGATTTTTGGAACGACATCTGCTTGTATTTTTGTTAAGTCTGAATTCTCTTGATTCTTGATGCTTAATACTGTTTCTTCTTCAACAATAACGGCTTCTTCGCTATCTGTTTCTATTACAGCCACAACGGTATCAACATCCACAGTCTCTTGCTCTTTAACTTTTATCTCAACTAAAATTCCATCAACGGGACTCGGTATTTCCGTATCAACTTTATCGGTTGTAATTTCATAAATAATTTCATCCCTTTTAACTGTATCGCCTACAGCCTTTAACCATGCGATAATTGTACCCTCTGTTAAACTCTCGCCCATTTTGGGCATTGCAACATTAACTTTCATTTATTTTTCCATCAACTAATAATTTAATAATTCTTTTAAAGCGTTGTATATCTTATCTCTATTTGGAAGAATGTCATTTTCTAAATTTGGATGATACGGAATGAATGCATCTTTTCCTGCAATACGTTTTACTGGTCCATCTAAGTATTCAAAACAATTATCCGAAATTTTTGCAACTATTTCGGCACCAAATCCAGCAGTGATAGTATCTTCGTGAATTACAATTGCTTTGCCAGTTTTTTTAACCGAAGCAAATATTGTTTCTTCATCAAGAGGATTTATTGTTCTGATATCAACAACTTCAACGGAGTATCCATCTTCCTCTAATTTACGAACTGCAAAATTTGTTTCGTGAACCATTGCTCCGTATGTGATTACCGATAAATCATTTCCTTCAGTAACAATGTTTGCTTTCCCAAATGGAAGAAGATAATTTGAATCTGGCTCAGGAGAACTTGCATAACTTTGCCTGTAAAGTCCTTTGTGTTCTAAGAATATTACAGGGTCATTTAATCTGAGTGCAGTTTTTAAAAGCCCTTTTGCATCAGCAGCATTGGATGGATATGCAATTAAAAGACCAGGAATGTGTGCGAAAAATCCTTCAATATTTTGGCTGTGATATGGACCACCGTGAATATATCCACCAACAGGAACTCTGTAAACCATTGGTGCGGTAAACTTATTGTTTGAACGATATCTAATAGTAGAAAGTTCATTTCTGATTTGCATAAACGCAGGCCAAATGTAATCGCCAAATTGAATTTCAGCTAGAGGCTTAAACCCAGCTAATGCAAGACCAATTCCAACACCAGCAATTGAGGCTTCGGCAAGTGGAGAGTTGAAAACTCTTTTCTTTCCGAATGTTGTTGAAAGTCCTTTTGTAGCAGTAAACACGCCACCTTTGTAATCAACAACATCTTCACCAAATAGAATTATCTTTTCATTTCGCTCAAGTTCTTCTACAAGAGCATGATTAATTGCATCAACTAAAACAATCGATTTTCCAGATGGTACAGAGCTTTCATAATCCAAGCTCTCTCGGTGTCCGCTCTCATCAAGCACATGCATAGATGCACTTTCTCCACTAGGGTCTTCCAAAGCCAAAGCAAAGTCTGCGGCAAGTTCAACTTCCTTTTTCATTTCCGCATTCAACTTTTCAATTTTCTCTTCAGATAAAATTCCTTCAGAAATAATTTTGTCGGTCAATAATTTAATTGGGTCTTTTGCTTTATCAGTTTCAATAGATTCTTTTGTGCGATATTTTCTTTGGTCATCCGATGAAGAATGTGAACTTAACCTTACCACGTGGGCTTCAATTAAAACTGGACCTTTGCCAGCACGAGCATAAGCGTATGCTTCATTAGCCGCAGTAACAGATTCTTCGTAGTTAGTTCCATCAATTTCTAATCTTAAAAGTGAATCGAAGCCAGACATCATGCGGGCAATTGAAGAATCTTCACCTCCACTTTGATGTTTCACTGGAACTGAAATAGCAAGTTTATTATTTTGAATAACAAATATTACTGGAAGCTTTGCTCTGCTTGCCCAGTTTACAGCTTCGTGAAACTCGCCTTGGCTCGTTGTCCCTTCACCACTACTCACATAAGTTACATCATTAGTTCCGTTTAGCTTTGCAGCAAGTGCGACTCCAACAGCTTGTAAAAACTGTGGCCCAGTTGAGCTTGATTGTGTTGGAATATTTAATTCTTTAGATGCCCAATGGCATGGCAGTTGTCTTCCTCCAGACATTGGCTCGTTATTTTTTGCCAACATGTGCATAAAAATATCATTTAGATTATTATCCAAAGCAATCATAAAAGACATATCACGATAGTATGGGAATGCCCAATCTGTTCCCTTCTTCATTTCCAATGCACAAGCTATCTGAATTGCCTCATGCCCAGCCGGAGACATATGGAAAAAGGATTTACCCTGTTTAAGAAGGTTCATCACTTTTTTATCTGCAAATCTTGTTTTGCTCATTAACTTAAGAGCATTAATCAAACTTTTGTTTTTATCTATTTTTGATGTAGCCACTACTTCTCTCTTTTGATTTATAATGCTTTTGATGATTTTAATTTATTTTATTCTTTTGCAAATTAGCGTTAGAAACAAAACACAATTGTCATTCCCAAATGTTTTTACAGGGAATCTTCCAAAGAAACAGATTCCCCCAAAGGGGCAGGCTGTGTAAGAGCATCACGGAATGACAGCTTAATATTTAATTAACTCCAATTTATTATAATTAAATATTTTACTAAACTTTTTCACTAAAATATTTTTAACATTTTCAATATTAATATGTTGATTCAATTCTTCTTTTAATGAAGTAACCCCTTTATCTTCAATGCCACAAGGAACTATTCCATTAAATAGATTCATTTCAGTATTGATGTTTAGTGCAAATCCGTGCATCGAAATCCATCTGCTTACTTTTATCCCTATTGCACAAATCTTTTTATCATTAACCCAAACGCCAGTATGATTTTTATTGCGTCCAGATTTAATTCCAAATTCTGCAAGAGTTTGAATTATTACTTCCTCAAGTGTTCTCAAATATTTGTGAGTGTCTTGTTTCCAGTTTTTTAAATCGATAATTGCGTAACCAACAATCTGTCCAGGTCCATGATAAGTTATATCACCACCTCTATCAATATCGTAAAGTAAAATATTCATTTGCTCAAGCTCTGCTTTGGTAAGCAATAAATTCGATTTATTAGAAGATTTACCAAACGTATAAGTGTGGGGATGTTCTAATAATAAGAGTGTGTCATCAATTTCGTTGAGTCTTCTCTTTTCAAAAAGAGAGTGTTGTAAATCCCAGGCTTGTTGATAATCAATCAATCCTAAATTAGAGTATGCTAATTTTCTATATGTGGATTGCTTTTCCATCTGCATCTTCTGCCGCTTCCATTATTATCTCTGATAATGTTGGATGTGCGTGAATAGTATTTCCGATAGTTTCATTTGTCGCTTCAAGAGATTTTGCAATACCAAGTTCACCAATCATCTCTGTTGCTTCTGGTCCAATGATATGTGCACCAAGAAGTTCACCATATTTTTTATCAAAAATAAGCTTTGTAAACCCTTCCCGCTCCCCTATTGCCGCAGCTTTGCCACTTGCTGATAGCGGAAACTTACCAACTTTAATTTCAATTCCTTCAGCAATAGCCTTCTCTTCTGTCATTCCAATACTTGCCACTTGAGGTTGCGAGTAAGTGCAGCCAGGAACATTTGAGTAATCAATCTCTGGAAGTTTATTACCATGAATGGTTTCAACACAATGGATTCCTTCGGCAGATGCAACATGAGCAAGGCATGGCTGACCAATAACATCACCAATTGCATAAATGCTATCTACGTTGGTTTGGTAATTTGATTTATCAACTTTAATATTTCCACGTTCTGTTTCGATGCCAAGTTCTTCAAGCCCAATGTTTTCGCTATTTGGAGAGACTCCAATTGCATTTAAGGCTTTATCGGCAGTCAATTCAACACGTTCGCCATCTTTTTCAATTTCAACAATTACTTTTCCTTCCACAACTTTTACGCTTTCAACTTTTGTTGATAGATTAAATTCAATTCCGCGTTTACTTAAACTTGCTTGTAAAGTTGCTGAAACCTCTTTGTCCTCAAGGGGAAGAATGGAATTTAACATTTCAATAACTGTAACTTTTGTTCCAATAGTAGCATAGAAATATGCAAACTCAATACCTATTACGCCAGCTCCAATAATAATAAGTTCTTCAGGTTGCTCTGCTAAAGTCATGGCTTCGCTACTTG
Source organism: uncultured Ignavibacteriales bacterium (assembly GCA_947311785.1). Taxonomy (GTDB): domain Bacteria; phylum Bacteroidota; class Ignavibacteria; order Ignavibacteriales; family Melioribacteraceae; genus 1-14-2-50-31-20. Next base: position 5,535 of record CAMZLW010000123.1, read on the forward strand.
TAATTACAAATTCTCTGTCAACTGGTATTGTTGGAATTGATTTTGGTCTTGCACCAGTTGCAATAATTATTCTATCGGCGTTTACAGTTTCGGTTACATTTCCCTCAGAGTCAATGATATCAATACCTTTTGTAGAATTTAATTTTCCGAAACCATTTACTCTATCTATATTATTTTTTTTGAATAGATACTCAACACCTTTTACAATCTTTTTTGAAACTTGTCTGCTACGCTTAATTGTCTTCGCAAAATCAAAATTTACGTTCTCAACTGTAACTCCAAAACTTTTAGATTTATTTGCAACTATATCGTAAACTTCAGCATTTTTCAATAATGCTTTAGTTGGAATACATCCCCAATTTAGACAGACTCCACCAAGATTTTCTTTTTCGACAACTACAGTTTTGTAACCCAATTGCGATGCTTTTATTGCTGCAACATATCCTCCCGGACCACCGCCAAGAATTGCAATATCATAATTTCGTGTCATTTAAATACCTTTATATAATTAAGATTTAATATAAATAAAATAGAGACTAAATAAAACCTTGTGTCCGAGATGTTTCGGCACAGATTACTAATCTGTGCTACGCCAAGTTCAAACTAATAGTAACTAGTAAAAAGACAAATGCTAAATTACTCAAGTTGGAGTATTAGATAATAATAATCCATTAAGCAAAAAGATTATCATCCTAAACATACAATGACTTTATATTTCGGTCCTATCTATAATTCCCCCAGCAAGAACGTAGCCTTTCTGATTATATATAACCAAAGATTGTCCAGGAGTAATTGCTGTTTTGGGTGAATAAAATTTCAATTTAATTTCATCATCAGATGAAGTAATTATTTCAGCCTCAGAGCCAGGGTCGGAGTAACGAATTTTGGCAATAACTTTTTCACCATCCATAAGTTTAGAAACACTTACATAATTAATTTGGTTAGCAACTAAATCATATTCAAGCAGCTCTTCTTTATCTGCAATTTCGATAATATTATTTTCAACATCAATGCTCTTAACATAAACTGGAGTGCCAAGAGCAATTCCAAGCCCCTTGCGTTGACCAATAGTATAAAATGGAATTCCACGATGCTTGCCTACAACTTTGCCGTGATAGATAAAATCCCCTTCATGAACATCATCCATTTTTTCTGGAACTCGTTCACGTAAAAATCTTTCATAATTATTATCGGCAACAAAACATATTTCCATACTCTCTGGTTTATTAGCCGACTTTAATTTGAACTCATTTGCAAGCACCCGTATCTCTTTCTTAGTGTATTTCCCAAGCGGAAGTAGTGTACGGCTTAGTGATTCTTGAGTTAATCCCCACAAAGCATAGGTCTGGTCTTTGTGCGAATCAGCAGAGTTTACAATACGATACCTATCATTTTTTTTATCGTAATCAACGCGTGCGTAATGCCCAGTAGCAACATATTGGGCATCCAATTGATTTGCTTTCTCTAATAACTCTTCCCACTTAATAGCTTTGTTGCAAATAACACAAGGGTTGGGAGTTCGTCCAGCAAAGTATTCATCCACAAAGTTATCAATTACAGCACTTTCAAATTGCTCTGTAAAATCAACGGTGTAGTGCGGAAAGTCGAATTGAGTGGCAACATTTTTCGCATCATAAATTGCATCCAACGAGCAACAACCAGATTCGTGTTTTGGAGCCCCTCCCACTTCCATAAAGCCCCACGTCTTCATTGTAATCCCTATTACTTCGTAGCCCTCTCTATGTAATAATGCTGCAGCAACTGATGAATCAACACCGCCACTCATTGCAACAATAACTCTATTTTTGTTCATAATAACTTTCTGTTTTTTTTGAAATGCAAATATACAATAGCTTCAAGTTAGTTTTCAATTACGAGTTAAAATCATTAAGATATTTTACCAAATCACTTCCTACTCTTCTAATACGTCTCTCTGTTTGTTCATCAATGCAATTATTGTTGGAATCGAATTTATCGTTAATGTGTGCTACGGATGTGGAGTTTGGTAAAACTATTCCACCAATATGTGCACAAACTCCACGCAGTGCTTCAATAGATTTAATAGCACCCATATCGCCAGAGGCAACTCCAAGTAGTGCAATTGGCTTTCCTACAAGCTCGGAAGGATAACCAAGATTTTCGATAACTATTTTTATTATGCTGCTGAAACTTCCGTTGTATTCTGGAGTTGCAAGCAAAGCGGCATCAGCCTCACCAATTATTTTTTGCAATCTTATTTTAGATTCATTCTGAATTCCTAAGCCAGGCAATGGCAAATCAAATTCTCTAGGGTCAATAATATCAACAGAAAAATTATTGTTTTTTTCAATTTCATCAATTGCTAACTTAACTGATTTTCTTGTAAAACTATTTTCAGAGACACTTCCAATTATTACTGCTATTTTAATTTTCTTGTTATTCATTTTTTCTTTCTAATTATTAAAATGGTTGGATATAAATCCAACCACTTTTTTATATTTTAATAAAAGGCTTTGAGTTACCAACAAGCTACTAGCATTCCAAAATTCTTCTATTGTTATTTCTTAATATTTCATAAGATAATTCCCACTAAAAGATTGAGGGAATTATATGTAATCTTAGCTATGCCTCCAACTTCTCTTTTGGTTTAATTACTAAATTATCATAAATAAATAATGCCGCAATTGTTACTGCACCAATACCAACAATTACATACCAAATACTATTAGGATTGTAAGTATCCCAAATCATTTGTGTCATTTGTGCATGTGTCATTCCAAGCTTTTCTGATGCAAGTGCAAAATAATCATTCTTCGAAAAGTTTTCGGTAACTGCAGGCATTTGTAATCCTCTAGTAGCCATCTCGGTTTGTAGCAAACTTAACTTATCTGACCATGCTTGGTAAAGATTTCCAGAAATATAAGTTGTTAAAAAATTACCTACAAATACAGGAACAAAGTAAGTTCCCATATACAACGCCTCTTTTCCTTTGGGAGAAATAAGAGCAATAAATGATGAAAAAGTTGGATTAGTCATCATCTCACCAATGGCAAAAATTACAATTCCAAGAATAGTAAAGAGACCGTTACCTGTATAAAAAGTTAATCCAATTCCAATTGCTGCAACAATAAATCCACTAATCATTGCACTTACATGACGCATTTTTAATACGAAGTAAGAAACTAATAATTGGAGCAACACAATTGCACCAGCATCAATGTTTATAAGCATTTCGGGATTAACCGAGTCCCCTCCGCCACTCATAAAGCTAGCTAATGCGGGTGATAGTTGAGCAATAGAATCGTGCAGAACAGCTGTGTCAATCCAATCTTCAATAAAAGTAGGAAGAGTGTAAAATAGTTGATTGAACATAGTCCAAAAGCCAACCATAATAACAAGCAATACCGAAAGTCTGCTATCCTTTATTGCCTCCCAAATATTTTTAAGAGCGTTAAGTATTGCTTCTCCAATAGAGTCGTTATTTTTAACTCGGTCAGGCTCTTCGAAGAAAAGAATAACAATCATTAAATTTATAAAAATCACTGTTGCAGCTTGGATAAATACAATTTTCCATCCGTATTGTGTTCGTAGCGTTGATGAAAAAGCTGGTCCGATAAAGCCACCAATGTTCACCATCATATAAAAAATTCCGAACCCTAGCGTTGAGTTAGACTTATCCGTTGACTTTGTAATAATAGCAGAAGCAACTGGTTTAAACATTGCAGCACCAACAGCTACATACAAAAAAACTAAAAACACAGCTGAGTAACTTGTAACTTCACCCATAAAGTAATACCCAGATATTAATATAACATAGGCAATAATTAACGAAAGTTTATATCCAATTTTATCGGAAAGGACTCCTGTAAAGAGTGGTAATAAATATAGGATGGCAGTAACATATCCCATTATTTGCCCTTTTTCAACATGGGTAAAGCCTAAGCCTCCTTCATCCGTAGAACCAGTTAAATATAGAGCTAATACTGCAAATAAGCCATACCAAGCCCAACGTTCAAAAAGTTCCATTGAACTTGCAATCCAAAATGGCATTTTGAAAGATCCCATCACTTTTGTGAATCCTAACTTTTCTTCATTTTCATTGTTCATAATTATTCTATTTTTTATTAGTGGAATTGAGTATTAGACTCATTTTATTTAGATTTTTCTTATAATCAGTAATATTACATTATATAATATTAATTTCATTAACTATTTTTATATTAAATTTATTTTGAACTAGATTTTGAATCATCTTTGAAAATTCTACAATTTCATTTCCAGTTGCATTTCCGTAATTAACAATTACTAATGCTTGTTTTTCGTGAACGCCAACATTACCAATGTGTTTTCCTTTTAATCCACACTTTTCAATTAGCCAACCAGCAGATATTTTTATTTTGGAATTAGTTTCTGGATATCCGTTCAAATCCGAATACTCATTTTTTAATTCTTCATATTTCTCTTTTGTGATAATTGGATTCTTGAAAAAACTTCCTGCATTACCAACTTTATTTGGGTCAGGTAATTTCCTTTCACGTATTGATATTACTGCATTTCGCACATCTTTAGAAGTAATTTCATTTTCATCTTTTCCAACAAAATAATTTTTGAGTGATGCATACTCAATATTAACACAATTTTGCTTTGGGAATTTAAACACTACCGATGTAATTACAAATTTATTTTTTAACTCATTTTTAAAAATACTGTTGCGATAATTAAAGTTACACTCTGCCTTCAATAATATCTTTTCTTCCAAACTATCTAAGTGCATTATACTTACGCTTTCAATAATATCCTTAACTTCAACTCCATAAGCCCCAATGTTTTGAATTGGTGAAGCACCAACATTACCAGGAATTAACGATAAATTTTCTATTCCACTTAAACCCTTATCAATTGTATATTTAACAAAACTATCCCATTCAACACCAGCATCGGACTGAACAAAAACATTTTCTTTAGTTTCAGAAATAATTTTAATTGACAAATTATTTAATTTAATTACAATTCCATCAAAATTATTTGTGAATAGAATGTTACTTCCACCGCCAAGTATTAGTTTCTTTTCTGAGATATATTGCTTGTTGCTCAGTAACTCTTTCAGTTCTTTAGTGTTGTTTACTTCGGCAAAATATTTTGCTTTAATATCAACATTAAAAGTGTTGCATGGTTTTAGTGAAATGTTATTTTTTATTATCATTTTTGATTTGATTTTATTTAACTGACAAAGTTAAAGTATGTTAGGATAAACAGAAAGCTAAAATTCTCTCCAATTTATTTTTGCAACTGATTCGCCATCCGATTGAAGAATTATTGCACCCTCTAAATCAGTGCGATAAAGAGTTACTTTATTATCTATATATCTATCCATTATTAATTTTACAGGGTGACCAAACTTATTATTTAAACCAGCACTCACTAATCCAATTTGAGGACTAACAAAAGTAATAAATCTTTGCGATGAACTTGATTTACTTCCATGATGACCAACTTTAAGAACATCCGAGTTAAGGAACTCACCGTAACTTTTTATTAATATTTTTTCAGCAGGATACTCCGCATCACCTGTAAATAGGAAGGAATTATTTCCGTAAACTATTTTAAATACTCCACTCCTATTATTCATATCCAAATGATTATATCTACTATTAGTAGTATCATTTAAAATATAAAATGCTAAATTTCCAAACATCATTTTTGATTTGGAATAATAATTCAATTTTACATTATTGTCTTTTATCACTTTTTCCAATCTAACATCTTTGCCAAGTGTAGTATCTATGCGGGGTTTATAAATTTCTTTAATCCAACCATTTTTTATTAGTGATAAAAATCCTTTGTAGTGGTCGCTATCAACGTGAGATATAAATCCGTAATCTATTTGCTTTATAGAAAGCCTTCGCAAAAGTGGAGCAATTACGCGTTCGCCATTATCAAACGAAAGAGAAGCGTTTCCTGCATCAATAAGAGCTGTTCTGCCATCTGGAAATTTTAATAATATCCCATCCCCTTGCCCAATATCTATCATCACAACAGAAAATTTTCCATCAGGTAAAAGTTGTTTGTTATCTATTTGAAGGAATACGAAGAGGTTCAATCCAACAAGCAAAAACAAAATTATAAAAGCAAAATTAGAGGTGAATTTTTTAATGGAGTAAATGCTAATAGTTAGAAAAACATAGAAGAATATAGCATCAATGATGGAAAAATTTGGGATATAAAAATATGAGAATTGTTGAGACCCAGTAAAATTAACTATTGCAAGTAAAACATCAGTAAAAAGCATATTTGCAGAAGCAAAATAGAGACTAAAAAGAGTTGAGAAAGTAGAAATAAATATTGTTAAAACTCCAAGCCCAACAATAATTCCAATAATAGGAATTACTAATAAATTTGCAAAGAGCGAAATAATTGAAAGTTTTTGAAAGTAAATAAGCGTAAATGGAAGCGTGCCGAGTTGAGCAGAAAACGAGACAGCACTAAAGAGTAGTAAGTAACGAAGCACTTTATTTTTAGTTGTAATTTTTGCACTAATAATTGGATAGACAACTAATATTGAAAGCACAGCAGAAAACGAAAGTTGAAATCCCGGATTAAATATTTCTGCTGGATTTAGCAAAAGTAGGATAAGTGCAGCAATAGCAAGGGCATTAAGCGAATTGTAATTTCTGTTGGAAAGATAAATTAGCAACATAACAACAACCATAATTGTTGCACGGAAAACTGATGGGGTTGAACCAGTTAAAAACAGAAATGCAAATAGACCAATAATTGTTAAAATTGTTCGTGGATAAATTGAGATTCTGCTTGTGAGAAACATAAATATTAAAACAATAAAACCAACGTGAAGCCCAGATACAGCAAGGACGTGAATAACTCCAGAGTTAATAAAGCTCTCTTTTGTTCTGTAATCAATTTCACTTCTGTCGGCAAGAAGTAAGCCTTTTAGCAATGCTGCTGTTCGTTTGTTGTGTAATCTTTCAATTCTTTCTGCAACCCATTTACGTGCATCAAATATTAAATTGCTAAAATAGTTTACCGATGCTTCAGTAATTCTGAAATTGCGAGTTTTCTTCACATATAAAATTCCAGCAATTTCTTTTGATTGCAAATATTTATAATAATTAAATTCTCCAGGATTGCGTTCACCTCTTCCCTTTCGCAAAGTTCCAACAACCATTATTTTGTTACCAATCTTTAATTCTTTGTAAAGTTGTGTAGTTCTACTTTTACTAGTGAAAGAGATATTGCATTGAAAATTATTTGCCAAAAAGTGTGTTGAGTCTTTTGCAAAAAGAGAATCAGATTTAACAATTATTTTAAATTGGTTGGAGTTAATTAATTTAATTTCCGTTACTTCGCCATAAATAACAGTGTTTGATATTTTAGTTTTCTCAAATGGATAAACAGTTTGTGTTGTATTTCTGAATGATGAGTATGAAACTCCAACAAACACTACCGCAACCAATAATAATGGAGTGATTAGTGATTTCTGTTTTGCGAAATAAAGAATTGCTACTAATAAAATGGGTGTGAAAATTGCAAGCAAGCTATATTCCAATGGTGCATTGAAATAGTGAGTTGTTAGTATTCCAACTAGAAATGCTAATACGTATTTTATTAGTGGATATTGCATTATTTACTATTGTGAAATGATACTTAGTTGCTAATTGTTTTTTCAATACTCACTAAAACATCAGATAGCGATATTTCGTTTGTTGCCTCAATTTTTGGCCCAAGATGTTTATGGAATGGATATGTTGACAAATTTTTATGATGTGGAGCATTATCCCATCTCACTAATAGTTTGCTATTACTATCGTTGCAAATGATATGAATAATTTCTTTCAAACTCATCGCTATATTCACGAATAAAAAGAGATGTATTATTGGTTAATTGAACCACAACTTTTATGTAAAATCCATTCAAAAATTCTTTAAAATCATGAACTTGGTAATTGCTAACTACTTTAGATTTTTCAAGCAACTTTAATATTTCCATTGTCCAAATCTTTTTTTTCTAATTTAAGTTGCTTTTCTTTGTTGTGATATCCTTTCCATTCTATGTAGTCATCCCATTCGCCAAACGATTCATTCTCAGATTTCATCCTCTCTTCAAATTCAGCAAAGCCTAATTTATACTTATTAAAAAATAGTGCTATTTTTTCTTCCACAATATGAAGTTCGTATAAAAGATTAACTGAATACAGCTCCTTAATACTATCTCTGCTTATTATAGTCATTACATCCTCAAATATTTACTATTCAATTTAAGCTATTTATTTTTTTCAATCAATAAAATATAAATTCACAATTCCATAATTGCCAATTTAATTTGACTTAAATTTTTAATTTTATTTTTCAATTCTAAAGCCTTATATCCTGCAGTAATAGTAAGGGTTGGATTATTAGTATGCCCTTTTACTGCAATGTTTTCAAGGTTTCCGTGATCTGAACAAATCAGCAATGTAGTATCTTTGTGAATTTTAGAAATTATTTCAAACAGGAATCTATCTAAATCATTAAGTAGCAAATCAAATTCATCTTTGTTTCTGCCGTGTCCGAGATGGTCTGTAAAGAAATATTCAAACAGAGTAAAATCATTTTCTGCTGTAATGTTAAGCAATCTATCTGCTGCTACTTCTGGAGATATTGTGGATAAATTATATTTTAATTTTGTATTCCATCTGCGGTTAGTGATGTCTGACGAAATCCCTTTGCCAGCAAGCATATCGTCAACATTAAACATTTTCACCTTGCTATATAACGCCATAAGTGTTGTTACATTTAAGCGTTTTCTTCCAGAGTTTATATACTCGAAAAATATTTTAGGAAAAGCGTTTGCAAAACATACTTTAGCCCCTTGCTCAAGAAACGATTGAAAAATATTTTCTTTTTCAATTATTGGTTTTAATGTTGAATATGGAAATGGACCAAAATGTTTTTCAATAATTTTGGGTGCATTAACTCCACAGAATATTGACGTTTGCCCAGTGCCACTCTGTGGTAAACCATCAACGCCCATATTTGCATCAACTGGGAAAAGGTATTTGCCATCCGCAGATAAGTTTTGATTAACCAAAGTAGGAGTTCCACCAAATATTTCTTCCAAAAACTTAAAACGCTTTTTTACAAATGGATTTATTTCAGCATTGTTTTCTCCAATTCCTACTCCATCAAGAAATATTAGTAGTGTCCGTTGCATTTTTTTATCCTAAATATGGAATTAGAAAAAACAAACCAATTAGGATTAAGGAATAGATTAGAGTGGTAAAAACAGAAAACAATTTACTGTTAGATTGAATTTTTATTGAAATTCCAAACAATAAAAAAGTCCAAATGAAAGTTAATGCCTCTAATGTTGAAAAGATATAAGCCGCAGTTTCTTTAATTATAAAAGGAGATGGATTTGAGAACATCCAAAATTTACCAAATATTGCAAACTCAATTGGCAAAACAACTAATAAAAATAGGACTAATGGAACATGGGAAAAAATGATAATTGCCAAATTATCTTTATAACGTGTAATTACTGATTGACCTTTAAGAACTACTTTTAGAACAAATGGAATAAGCAAAATTAGAGTAACCAAAACGCCAAAGCCAATTCCAAAATTGGAACTAAAATAGTTTTGATAATTTACTGGCTCTATAAATAGCGATTGTAAAAAGAAAGATGCAAAAACCATCTTGATAACAAGAAGTATTAGTACAAATATTTGAAAGTTTTTATGCTCTGCAAAAATTATTTTTTCAAACCCACTTGTAGGCGATTCTATTAACAACCAAATTGTTGAAAACAAATCAATATTAGGCAACTTATTGCGTAATACTGCTCCACAATTAACGCAATTCATTTTATATAAATCACTTTCCGAATTGCAATTTTCACATTTTATTTTATTTTTCATTTACTACTAATTGTTTGATGAAATTTCGATTTTCCCCAATTATTTAATTGGTAGGTTAGCTCTTGTTTAAACTCTATTCTGTTTGATTCTAACATTTTTCATTTATTTAAATCATCAATTTGAATATCACTTCCCGCATTAAATCCATCCATAAAACTTTTTTTTGCACCATTCCAATCAGTAGAGAATAATGTTGCCACAATAAGAACTATTCCAAATATCAAATTTCGTTTTTTAATAAATGCTACCGATAAATATTTTTCGTTTTTAGAAACTCCAGAAATAATTAAATAAATACTTATTACAAAAATTACTACGCTAAAAATACTTCCAAAAAGTTCTAACATTTTGCTCCCCACTTAATTTGAAAAATATAATTTAAATCTGCCCCTATTTGTTAAATCCGTTCAATCAGCGTGCTATTCTTTAAACTAAAACTTAAACCTAATACCCAATTCTGGTTGACGAGTTATGGGATTTTCTGTAACATCAAAGTCAAAAAGATGTGCATCAACATACGCATCAACAAGATTTAACAAATACGAAATACCTAAAACTAAAGCATATTTATCGCGTTCATCTCTGTATAAATCTCTTGCATTTCGGTAGTATGTATTCCCTTTCTCATTTTCTAAACTATCTAAATACAAATCGCCATATTTTTTGTAGAGCTTATTGTTTTCAACATAAAGATATGTAAACCATCCAAGAACACCCCACACCACTGGAATTTTCCAATAAGACTCATTATAAAACTGCCCCCAGCCAGGAAGTATTGCACTCCTGCCCACTGCCCCTAAAGGTGATTTAGTCATTACAAAAAGAGAATCTGCTTGTTCAATTGTTTTGGTGGAATCAGAAACATTTTGGGCATTAACAGTAACAAACAGAAATAATGAAAGGAGAAGTATTTTAATATTTTTTATTATCATTTCTATAAATTTATTTGGAAGCTTTTTTACATCTAAAATTTACAATGTCATTTCCGTATGCCTTTAATGGGAATCTTCTGCAACACAACAGATTCCCGATTAAATTATTCGGGAATGACACTCTTTTCTGGATTATACACAGATGACTTTTTCTAACTACTCATAATTTTTATTTACGACTCAATGCTATCAAATAATTCTAATAATCTTTCAAGCTCATCTTCGGAATAAAAGTCTATAGAAACAGTTCCAGCACCATCTTTTTTCTGTTTGCAAATAACTTTAGTTCCAAAAATTTCGCGAAGTTTACCCTCGATGCTTGCGTTTGAAATATAATCTAAAGAGTTTTTATCGGCTTGAACCTTTTTTGACTGAGGTTTTGTAGAGCCTTCTTTTACCAATTTTTCAACATTACGGACAGATAATTTCTCTTTTACAATTCTATCAAAAATTGCTAATTGAGTTCCTTCATTTTCAATGCTTAAAATTGCCCTTGCATGACCAGCCGAAATTATTCCGTTAATTAATGCTTGTTGAATTTTATTAGGAAGCTTTAATAACCGCATTGAGTTAGTAATAGTTGACCTTTCCTTTCCAACTTTTTTGGCAATTTCCTCTTGCGATAAATCGCACTCAACCATTAACTTGCGGTAGGTTGTTGCAATTTCAATAGGATTCAAATCCTCTCTCTGAACATTTTCAATCAGCGATAGAGCAAGCATTGCTTCTTTTGTATCAACTTTTATAACGTAGGCTGGAATATCTTTAAGACCAAGTTCTTTGGATGCTCGTAAACGCCTTTCGCCAGAAATTAGTTCAAAATGCTTATCCACTCTGCGAACAGTTATTGGTTGAATTAAACCATTTTCCAAAATTGAGTTTTTTAACTCGTCCAATGCACCAGGCTCAAAGTTTGTTCTTGGTTGGTATGGATTTGGAACAATATTGTTTGTAGGAATTTTAGCTAAAATATCAATTGATTCACCATCATCTTTAGTTATTTCAGCTTCATTTACAGTAACTTTTTCAGTTAAAGTATCTTTGTCAAAATTTGGATTGATTAATGCTCCAAGTCCACGACCCAAGCCAGTTTTAATTTTACTCATCTATTTATCTTTGTTTGTTGTGTGCGTTCTATTAGTTCGGAAGCTAATTGCATGTAGTTTTTTGCACCAGTAGAAATTGAATCGTACAGCAATACTGGCTTTGCATGGCTAGGTGCTTCCGATATTCTAACATTTCTATGTATTACAGCTTTAAAAACTTTTTCGCCAAAATATTTTTGAACTTCATCCCTCACTTGCTGCGATAACTTCAACCTTTGGTCGAACATAGTAAGAAGTACACCTTCAATTGATAAATTAGGGTTCAAATTTTTTCTAACCAAATTTATTGTGTTTAGTAATTGTCCTAATCCTTCCAACGCAAAATACTCACTTTGCACAGGAATTATTACAGAGTCGGAAGCGGTTAAAGCATTAAGAGTTAACAACCCTAGCGATGGCGGACAATCCACAAAAATGTAATCGTATTTTTCTTGTAAACTTTGGAATGGAGCCTTAAGCTGATACTCTCTATTTTCTACTGCAACCAATTCAACTTCTGCTCCAACTAAATCGATAGTTGAGGGAAGTATATCCAAAAATGGCATATAAGTAGATTGAATGGAATTTTCAGCACTCTCCAGCCCCATTAGAACATCGTAAATAGATGGGTCATTTTGTTCAACCCCTAATCCAGAAGAAGAATTTGCTTGAGGGTCTATATCTATTAAAAGTGTTCTATACTCAGCCGCAGCAACCGATGCGGATAAATTAATGGCAGTAGAAGTTTTTCCTACACCACCTTTTTGATTTGCAATTGAAATTATTGGCATATTTTAACAATTTGATTATCTCTAAATATTACAACTTTGAAATATCAAACACCTATGTTTTATTTAAGATTATTTGTTAATTATTATTTTTCTAATTGGATTATAATTCTGTCTCTACGATTTCAGCAATTTTCATCAAATGTTTGAGTAAACCAATTTTTAATGGTTTACTACCATGTATTGGGACTGATATTCGAGCAATATTACTAACCTTTGCATAAATAAAATGACTTCCGTTAATTCTCTTTAGCTCCCAGCCTTTTTTTTCTAAAAGCTTAGAAAACTTTTTTCCACTTATGGACTTCAAATAGCTATTTCCATAACTAAATCTTTATCAGATACATTTATCTCTTCAACATCTACCGAAAGAGCACCTTCAACTGCTTCATAAATGTTACTAATTAATTCATCAAATGTATCGCCTTGAGTTGCACATCCATGAATTGACGGTATTTCTGCCCAATAGCCACCTTCTTCTGCTTCATGTATTACTACTTTTATTTTCATGATATTACCATTTTTATTGAAAATATTATCAAGTGTTAAATTATTATTCCAATTTTATTTTAGTAAAAACCTATTCGTTATGTGATTCTCCATTAAAAACACTCAAGAATAACATTACTAAAACTTATAAAACTATCTCTTCTCCATATTCCATAACAATTGATTTCTTTCCGAGAGATTCAACTTTTGCTTTGAACTCATTAGGACTCGCCTCAATTACTGGAAATGTATTGTAGTGCATAGGAATTGAAACATTGGCATTTAGAAACTCCACAGCTTTTACTGCATCATCAACACCCATAGTAAAATTATCGCCTATTGGTAAAAGGGCATAATCAATTTTATTCATTTCACCAATCAGTTTCATATCAAGAAATAATCCAGTATCCCCAGCGTGATAAAGGGTTTTATCATCTGCCGTTATTAAAACTCCAGCAGGTTCACCGCCAAAATTATTATCGGGTTGCATATTGTGGGCGTTCAAATCATTTGCAGCACAATAATCAGCAAGCTCGTTTACAGCAATAACTGTTGCATTATGTTTGCTGGCTATTTTAAGCGTATCTCCTAGATGGTCGCCATGAGCATGTGTTAAAATAATATAATCAGCTTTCACATCATCCGATTTAACTGGCGATGTAGGATTTCCATCCAAAAATGGATCAATTAAAATTACTTTTCCATTTCTAGTTGTAATTTGAAATGCTGAGTGCGAAAAATATTTAAGCTTCATGATTTACTCCTATTTGATAAATCTAACTCCACTAAATTTAACCCTCAATTTAATATTTTTAAGGGGGCTTTGCAAAAGGAATAAAATACTTTTAACAATTTTAAGATTACATTTCATCAAACAATTCCGCTGGATTAATTTTAAACTGCAACATTTGTGCAGTTTTCCTTCCTCCGTCTCCCCCTTTCCTTTGCATTGTTACACGTCCAATTTTGATGTTCCCTAATTTTGTTATAATTACCTTTCCATTTCCAAAATGATTTATAACAACATTAATTGGTTTCAAAACCCACCTTGCATTTGTCTCAATTTTTTGAACAACCAACATCCATTCTGCGGAAAACTTTCCTCTACCTTTAATAATATCATTTACTATCAGAGATTTATTGTTTTCTATCCAGCTAAGTAAAATATTTTGATTTCCGATAGAAAATTCGTTAATAAAGGTTCGTCTCTTATCTTTTGGGTTTTCAATTGTAGGTTCAAACTCTCCTGTATATTCCTTTAATAGTTTCGTAATATTTGCAGGAATTGACCACATTTCAACATATTTATCAACCCACCTTTTATCAATTTGATTAAAACCTTTTAAATTGCTAACTAATTTAACTTGTAAATTTTCAACATCAATTGCCTTTTTCAATTTAATAGTAACTTGAACTTGAACATCAGTTTTGTAGCCAGATAATACTAATGCTTCAACAAATTCAATTTCGGAGAGAATATACCCCATTGTTTTCAACCAAGATTGTGCTTCATTATCTTTTTTCCAATTATTGAACTTGGAGACTATGTCTTTTTCGTTCTTGAACCCATTTTTTGCTGTTTCTGACCCTAACATCTGTTCTTTGTTCATTTTGTCTTACCGTATTAATAATTTCTTTAATTAAATGGTTCTACCCTTATTGTTGTGGAATTAGTAAATTTGCATTAAAAAAGGTGTGTCGTGTTTTCAGAGGATTTTTTTAATTTATTATTAAATTTTGGTAGTGATTGGAAAGTTGACAAAGTAACAGTCAAC
>CAMZLW010000124.1 GCA_947311785.1 uncultured Ignavibacteriales bacterium
CCTTACGTTACCCCAAATTTTCTATTAGTGTTATTATTTTATTAAATTAATATGACATTTCTAAAGAGTTTTGATACTGACATTTTTAAAGAGTTATAACAGTTAATCTTCTATTTCAATTTTAATTTTTGATGGAAACATTCCAATTGAAGGAGTAACAAGTATTACAACATTTCCAACAATACCTTTGGAATAAACTGAAACCGAACTTTTTGAATTATGCTCAACAGTTACTAATTCTGCACCAGATTGCACATCAAATTTAGCCGAAATATTTCGGAACAATGCTTTAGTTCCAAATGAATTTAATGGTATTGCTTCTATTTCAATTTTAGAATCTGAATTTAGTTTTAATGAATTTGGATTAACTGAAATTTTAACTTCATAAATATTAAATAAATAAAACCAAGCAAAAATTAAAATCTTTGCTGTAACAATTACAACAAGTGTTATTATTAAAGTTTTATTCATAGTTGTATTTCTTATAGAAGCCGTCATTCCCGTATGTTTCTAGTGGGAATCTTTAACATTTGATGAGATTCCCGATAAGAACATTCGGGAATGACAGTATAAAAAGGTAGCAACACATATTAAAATTCATTTACTTCCTTTTATAAATAGTTCCACTTTTACTATCTTCGAGTATAACCCCTTTATCAGCAAGAGAATTTCTTATTTCATCTGCTAATTGCCAATTTTTATCAGATTTAGCCTGTGTTCTTTTTTCTATTTCTTTTAGAATCCAAGCATCATCTTCGGTAGATTCATTACTATCTAATTCAGAAAAGTCAATGATACCAAGAACATCATCTGCAGTTGCTTTAATAAATTTAATAGCCTCATCATAGAATTCAGAACCAATATTTTCATTATCCATAATTAGTTTATTAACTTCACGAACAAAATCAAAAATTACAGCAGTAGCTTGAGATGTATTAAAATCATCATCCATAGCTTCAGTAAAAAGTTTATATTTATTTTCAAAATTAAACTCTACTAAATTACCATCTGTTTTGTCAATTTCTTTTAATAACAGCCGAACAAGATTATTTAATTTTTCAGTTCCCTTTTGTGCAGATTCAATTAACTCTTTGCTAAAATTAAGTGGGCTACGGTAATGCGATTGCACAAACAAAAGCCTTAACGCTTCTGCTGGATATTGATTTAAAATATCGCGAGCAGTAAAAAAATTGCCCAATGATTTAGACATTTTTTGCTTGTCAATATTCAAAAAGCCAAAGTGCATCCAATAGTGAGCAAACTCTTTACCAGTAGCAGCTTCGCTTTGAGCAATTTCATTTTCGTGATGCGGAAATATTAAATCGTTTCCGCCAGCGTGAATATCTATGGTTTCACCAAGATGTTTCATACTCATTGCGGAACACTCGATGTGCCATCCAGGGCGACCTTTGCCCCACTTACTTTCCCAATATGGTTCTCCTTCTTTCGACTTTTTCCAAACTGAAAAATCTAACGGATTTTGTTTCTCACTATTAATTTCAATCCTTGCACCAGCTTCAAGGTCTTCAATGTTTTTTCCACTCAACTTGCCGTAGCCATTAAATTTTCCAATGTCGTAAAACACATTTCCATCAACATTGTAAGCAACCCCTTTATCCGCAAGCCTTTCAATAATATTTTCAATTTCTTGCATGTGGTCTGTTGCTTTAGGATAAACATCAGCTGGTTTCATTTTAAATTTTTTAATGTCATCCATAAATGCAGCTTCGTAACGTGCTGTTAATTCTGCCGATGTAATTTTTTCTTCGTTTGCTTTTTTTATAATTTTATCGTCAACATCGGTTAAGTTCATAACAAATTTCACATCAAACCCTTTATAGATAAGGTATCTGCGTATTATATCGCTCATTACAAATGTGCGTCCGTTACCAATGTGGAAGTAATTGTAAATTGTTGGTCCGCAAACATACATCGAAACGTTTGGCGGATTTATAGGTTTGAACTCTTCTTTTTTATTTGTAAGCGTATTATAGACTAACATTTTTTCTCCAAAATTGAATAACAAACTTAACAATATGGGATTCTATTTTCAATTTTGTTATTTTAAACTTTCAATTTCAAACTAAACTTTTTTTATGATTTATCTCTTTATAGTATCACTTATTTGGGCTTTTTCTTTTGGCTTAATCAAAGGCAACTTGGTTGGAATTGATTCTAACTTTGTTTCGTTTGCACGATTGGCTATTTCTTTTTTGGTTTTTCTTCCATTTCTGAGAACTAAAAATCTAAACAAAAAAACATTTTCATCATTGTTACTGATAGGTGCAATTCAATATGGAGTAATGTATATAAGCTATATAAACGCTTTTCAGTTTTTGAAAGCATACGAAATTGTTCTTTTCACAATTTTCACTCCTATTTATATTGTGATATTAAATGATTTAATTGAGAAAAAGATACATCCATTTTTCTATTTAACATCTTTAATTTCTCTTATTGGGACTGCAATAATTGTATGGGATAGCATCACTACGCCTAATTTAATTGTCGGATTTTTACTTATGCAAATTTCAAATATCTCATTTGCGTTCGGTCAAATTTACTATAAAAAAACAATGATAAAGCATCCAGAACTAAAAGACAGAAATATATTTGCCATTTTATTTTTGGGTGGATTTGTAACAGCATTTCTTTTCTCCCTTTTCACTACTAACTATTACGCACTTTCGCTTAATCAAAATGAAATATTCACATTATTATATTTAGGGGTAGTTGCATCTGGCATTGGCTTTTTTCTTTGGAATTATGGAGCAACCCTTACCAATACTGGCTCACTTGCAATATTTAACAATTTTAAAATTCCATTAGGAATTATAGTTTCTATACTTTTCTTTTCGGAAGAAGTAACCATTTGGAATTTATTACTTGGTAGCTTGATTGTTACACTAGCTTTAGTTATTAATGAATACCAGATAAAAAAAATCATCTCAAACAAAAGAACTATAATGCAAATAAATAACAAATTTAAATATATATTAGTTGGATTATCCTTTTCACTCATTCTATTTCTTGTCTTTAGTTTTAATACACCTAATAGCTTTGTGTCACAGAATGGGAATAATCCTTTTCCTCAAAATTACAAAGTGGTTTCCCCATACATTCCTGAACAATTAAATTTTTGTGGAGAGTCTATTCCCCTTGAGAATATTGATGTTCGTGAAAGAATTGAAAGAGAATTTATTGTTCAAACTTATTATCACTCGGCTTCAATTCTTTATCTAAAAAGAATTAACAGATGGTTTCCACAAATAGAAAAAATATTAAAAGCAAAAGGTGTTCCAGACGATTTCAAATATCTTGCAGTAGCAGAGAGTGGATTAGACAATGTGGTTTCCCCAGCAGGTGCTACGGGATTTTGGCAATTCATGAAATCTGCTGGCAAAAAATATGGTTTAATAATTAATAAGCAAGTTGATGAAAGATACAACTTTGAAAAGGCAACATACGCCGCTTGCGATTATATATTAGACGCAAAAGAAAAATTTGGGACTTGGACTCTTGCAGCCGCCTCGTACAATAAAGGGCTTAATGGAATTTCAAATCAACTGGAAAGACAAAAAGCCACTAACTACTTTAACTTAGTTTTAAATAGCGAAACGAGTAGATACATTCCTAGAATTATTGCGTTAAAATATGTTATGGAAAATCCGAACTTATATGGTTTTGATATTAAAGATAATCAGCTATATCAACCCTACTCAACATACAAAGTAAAGCTTGATACATCTGTTGTCCACTTTGCCGATTATGCAAAACTTAATAATGTAAATTATAAAACGTTAAAACTTTTTAACCCTTGGTTGCGAGATAATTATTTATCAAACAAAAAGAAAAAACGTTATTTTATTACTCTGCCTAAAGAAGGTAGTTTTTATATAATTCCAGATTAGAAATTATGTTCAAAAAAAACATAGTAATAATACTTTTACTTCTAACTCTTACCCTTTTTTCCCAAACAAAAAAGGATTTGGTAAATAGTGATATCAAGAATTATAATGTATTTAAATTAAACTCAATAAAAACCGATTGGAATATTATTAATTCTTCCCTTCGCTTTTTCCCAATAAACTCGTTGCAACCAACATACTCCAACAATCCCTCGCTATATGCACTCTATACAGATTCACAAATCAATGCGGGAATTAATTTTGAACTTCAACCTGATGTTATGCTTAAACGATTTCAGCTTATAAACAATTGGGAAACAAAAAAGAAGTATGGTGTGTTTGCAAAATACCTTGGCATTGCACAATTTATGGGAGCAATAGGAATTGCTGCAGTGAGTATTGCTAATCAGAATATTGTTCCAAAGGGAAAAACAAAATTTAAAGGTAGAAAAGATGGTTCTACCCTTATTGTTGTGGAATTAGTAAATTTGCATTAAAAAAGGTGTGCCGTGTTTTCAGAGGATTTTTTTAATTTATTATTAAATTTTGGTAGTGATTGGAAAGTTGACAAAGTAACAGTCAA
>CAMZLW010000125.1 GCA_947311785.1 uncultured Ignavibacteriales bacterium
GGTTATCATCCCTAACTCCAGCTAAGGCGGGGCAGGTCGTCTTATGCATTGATAATTCTTAATCTGGGTCTTGTTCTTTCCAATCCTATTGCATAATCGGGGTTCAATGTTTATTTCAGAATCTCAATTTCAATACGGCGGTTCTATTGTGCAACAACGGTAGAATAACAATTTTAGTATGAGATACACTCTTAAAATTTGCTTGATAATTTGAGTATTTAAAATATATACTTTGAGGAAATAGAGTAAAACTATGACAAATAACAGTAAATACAACTTCGTGTTCTACATCAGTTTTCTATTGATTATAATTGTACCAAGTTTTTTACTGGCTGAATTTTTGAAAATATTTCATAAACCAAAGACATTAAAAATGTCTTTGGTTAGAAATATTATTTTAAATTCTTTTTTGAAATTGATTGCTTAAAAAAGAGAAAGGCGAGAAGCCAATCTAAAGAATATCCACTGCTACCTTTGATGTAGTAATCATCAACTATTTCAATAATTTTGTTGTAGTCTAAACTTGATGATTCTCTTATTACTCTAGAATTTATACTATCGTAGATATACTCTTTGAGTTTTGGAAGTAGTAAATCTGTGTTGCTAACTTCGCTGTATGGTTTTCCTAATTTGCTTACCACTCTTGGCCAAATGCGAGAAAGAAGAGTATTCAAATAAAATGGATGTTGCGATGCCCCTTTTACTAAAGGGTATTTTGCAAGTTCTGGTAAATTTTGCTTTATTATTTTTCTAAATAATTTTGCATTTTTCTTCTCATTTGAATTAAGCGAAAAAAGATGGGATAGCAAACTTATCTGAGCGAATGGCATTACTCCAGTTATCAAACCATCTAATCTGCTCTGTTCATGCCCAATATAATTGGGGATTCTAGTGCGGATGGCAAAAAGGTCTAGCCACTCACGTATGTTGTTTTTACTAATTTTAGGCAGATGGGTAAATGCTTCTACAAATTGATTACTTAATCCGTTTTGCATTTTATAATTCACATCGTCATTAAAAATATCGGCACGCTGCATTGTAAGAAAGGAAATAATCGTATTAATATTTCCATCCAACAATGCTTTCCTTCCTTTTAATAGCATAACGAAAAAATATTCATGTCGCCAAATTTCGCCAGGTGCACCATCAACAACAATCAAATTTCTATTGGACAAAAACTTGTAATTGTTAAGTTGCAAAATTGATGAAGCCGCATTATTAACAATGTTATCAATCGTATATGTTTTTAAATCTGCAATTAAATCATCTGCATTTAAATCTGTTTCGTTATACTGGTAGTGAGGAATATTGAAATCAGTTGTCATCCTATTTGCAATAAGGCAATCGGGATGATTAGGATTACCAAACGAATGTGTTTCAAAAAAATCGGTTCTATTATTTATGAGCAAAGAGAGTAGCACACGTGAATCCATTCCGCCAGAAAGCGAAAGAGATAATTTTTCCGATTCATGAACTTTTAAGTTCAGAAGAGAAAGCAGTTTTGCCTCTATTTCATCGGGTGAAATGGGATTTTGCGAATACTTAATAGCATACTGCTTATAAGTGATTTTGTAATTGTCTTGGATATTGATTGTAGCAACATTTCCAGCAAGTAATCTTTTGTGATTTTTAAAAATCGCTTCGTGAGATATTTGATTGTGCAACAACCACCGACTTCCGAAAATATTAAAATCAATTTCTATATTTTTAAAGTAAGTGAGCCACTCAATTTTTGTTGAAAAAATAATTTTGTCGTCAAATTCTCGGATGTAAATATCACGCAACCCAAGTTTGTCTGTGATGATTGTGATAGAGTTATTATCAACTTTTACAATTACATAATGCCCATCGGTGTTTAGAATTTTCTCAGTATTGTTGTTTAAAACTTTTTGCCAATCGTTGGAATCCATTACTCTACTTATGCCATCCGTGGTTGTGATGCCAATTCCAGAAATAAAATAATGGATGTTTGATTTTTTTATATGATTCAGATTATTTGAATTTCCACCAGCAAAAATATTAACATCTTCATTCGTAACTGAATGTAAAATTTCGTTTTTAATTTCATTGCTAAAATTAGAGAATGAATTTTTCTTTTTTGATATTTCACCAAATAACCAGCTCAATTATTTTACAATTCTACTATTTAACAATTCGTCAACTAATCTTTCAGTTTTGTAAACATGTTTAAGAGATTCAATTAACCCCCAAGAGTCAGTAGCGATTGTGCGATTATTTGTCTCATCAAAAATAAAATGACCGGCAAGGGATTCAAGATTTCCGTCGTGTGCTAATCCTATAATTTCCATGTTTTTATTAATTAGTGAACTGCCCGAATTTCCTCCAACAATATCATTTGTTGAAGCAAACCCAAGTGGAGTTGCTAAATCTAAATCAGCTGGAGGTGTTTGCCATCGTGGATGTAAACCCCATGGATATGTTTTTTTGCCAAACGAAATATATCTATCCCACAAACCATAATACGTTGTTTTGCCTGGAGCAATTGTGCCGTTGTATTCGTAGCCTTTAATCACGCCATCCGAAATGCGTAGTGTTAACGTGGCATCTGGAGATATTTTGTCTCCGTAAACCTCAAAGATAGCTTCGCCCAATTTTTGATTTAGCAGCGTAAGGCTATTCTGCAAAGCCTCTCGCTCGGTTGCCAAACTATCAAATATCACTTTAGACTTAATTAGGTATTCTATAAATATATCTTCCGAGTTTAATATTTCATCTGGCGATAAATTAATAATTTCGTTAACGCTTTCTTTGGATGCAAGACGTGTATTACTCAATGCAAACTCAACAGCATCATCACCAGTTTTGCCATTATAAAGAATGTGCAGAAGTTTATCATTGCTTCCTAAAATACTTGTTGCAGTATTTGCATGAGCACGGAGTAAGAGATTGTTGAATTCAACATCAATTAAATCTGGATAAATATTACTAATTGTGTTTTCAATATTCTCTTGTTGATAAAGAGGATTTCTATCTGCCTCATCTTTTTGCATCTCGTTGGCGTAGTCAATTAGAGTGTTTGCAATTGTAAAATAGAGAGATGCGTTTCTCCGTGGTGGAATATATCCGTAATACTTTGAAGAGGTTTTTCTTAATTCGGAAACTATTTTTTCTATATCATCCCAAAGAGAACTATATTTTTCATTTAACTTATCTGAGTTATTAACTTTTGCACGCAAATCTTTTTCAAAACTAATTTTCTTTGCCATCAGTTCTGGCTTGCTTAAACCGTATAATCTGCCAGCGTAAGATTTTCTACCATTTCCATACCCCATAACTTTATTGAGCAATTCCGATTCTCGTTCTGGGTATTTACTAAACAGCTCAAAGTAAACTTGATAAAGTTCTTCATATATGGCAAGGCGATTTGTGTAAACAACATCACGTAAATATTCAAGGTTTGCAACGGAGAGTAGCCTATCCGTGTGTCCTGGTCTGCCAATAACAAAAATTGGCTCACCTTCTTCTGCTCCTTTTTCACTCCACGTAAAATGATTTTCTGATTTCACTGGTTCACCATTTTCATCGTAAGCTCGGTAAAACATAAAATCCAATTCATATCTTGGATAGGTGAAGTTATCCCAGTCCCAACCAGTTGCAGCAATTTGAAAATCTGGAGCCATCACTAAACGTATATCGGAGTAGCGTTTATAGGAGTAGAGCGTGAATTTCCCACCATTGTATAGTGTTACAACTTTACAAACTAAGTTGCTCTCTTTTTCTCCATCACGGATTAACTTGGCTTTAGCTGAATCACGCAATGCAATTATCTCTTCATCTGTATTCCCTTTTTGCATTTCGCTTTTAATTTCGTCAGTTACATCTTCGATGTTTATAAGTTGGTCAACAAATAAGTTTGGAACAAACCTTTCTTCTTCCAATGTTTGAGCGTAAAAACCATCACGCAACCAGTCTTCGCCTTCGTCTTGCAGTGAACTTAATTGTCCTCTACCACAGTGATGATTGGTCATTATTAATCCATCTGCAGAAACAAATGCAGCTGAACAACCACCGCCAAATTGTAGAGCAGATTTTTGAACATTATTCAACCACTCAACTGAAGGCTTAAAGTTATATTGCTTCGCAAATCTTTCAACAGGCACCGAGTCAAATGTCCACATTTTCCCAAAATCATTTAGTGAATATTTTACTGTGTCAATATCTATTGGTTTGTAAAGACCAGTCTGTGAAAATAGAGTTGTGGATAAAAATATTAGTAGTGCTAGTAATTGTTTCATGGTTTGCCTTATGAGATGATTGGAACGCAGATTATTATGATTGTTATGATTTTCACAGATTTTAAAAAAATCTTTATCAGCCTTTATCATATTAATCATAATAATCAGCGTTCCTATTTTATTTAAAATTATATCTATTTCTCAGAAGCCTCTTCTTCTATAGCATGTGCTTCTTCAGTATCTTCAACCGTTTTATATTCTTCAGTAATCTTACCAGCTTCAAGTTCGTCTGCAATTCTCTCGGCATCTCCAATGTATCTAAGTATTTGTAAAATTGCTTCGGAAGATACAGAAACCATTCTGTTGTTAGATGGATTATACAAAAAGTTACCAGGAATCGATTCAATATTCCCGTCAAAAGCAGCACCAATAATTTCGGCATTTTTATTTATTACAGCACTACCAGAGCTTCCCCCAGTAATATCGTTTGTAGAGATAAAATTATATTGTGTGCTCATGTCAAATCCTTCTTTAGGATTTAACCAACGCTCTGGCAACCCCCAAGGATATTTTGTGTTGTTTGAATAGTATCTATCATACATTCCATAAAAAGTAGTTTCAGTTGGAGCAATGGTACCGTTGTATTCGTAATTCATTAACTTGCCATCGCTAATTCGTGAAGTGAATGTAGCGTCTGGTGGAATTGAAGTTCCGTAAACTTCAAACAAAGCTCTGCCTAATTCATTTTCCAAAACTTTTTCTGTCCTTTTTACAACAATTTGTTTTGCACGAAGCTCGGCTAATCGTTTTTCTGTTTCAAGAATAAAGCTAATAAATGGATCGCTAGAATTAAGAATTGCATCTGCCCCTTGTTTTGCAAGGGTTTCCACTCCATCAGCTGTAGTAATTACAGAATTGTTTTTGATGAATTTAACTGCAGCATCACCTTTGTTTCCACCATACATTTTTTGCATTAAGGGGTTGTTACTGCCAAGATTCAACATCATATAGTTTGCTTGAAGTCTTAACTCTTTGTCGGTTTCCAACACATTCAAATCTGCTGGAAATAATTTTTGAATTGTAGTATCTAGCTTAGTTCCTACATACTCATCTGCCCTACTTGTATCAGGCTTTTGTAGTTCTCTAGCCAGCTTAATTAAATTTTTTGCAATCAAAAAATAATCGGAGCTACTACGTTTTGAAATTGTGTAGGCACTTAGCTCCGCAGCGTATTCGCGATACTCATTATTAACAGTCTCAATTCCATCCCAGAGATGTCCGTAAAGTTTGTTTAACTCCTCGTCTCCTTTAACAGCTTGCTTAAATTTATTTTCAAAATCTCGCTTACGTGCCATTGAGTATTCATCAGTTAAAAACTTGTAGCTGTATTTAAAGACTTTTGCACCATTACCAACCATCAACATGTTGTCTTCGTATTTTCGTGCGTTTGCAGAATCTTCAACAATTAATTCATTGTAATATTTTACTTTTTCGTTGGTAAGATAATTTAAGTTTCGGTAAGTAAAATCACGCATATACTCTAATTGCGAAACAGTTTTTAATCTAAAAGTAGAGCCTGGATTTCCAACAACAAAAATTGGCTCATTCATCTCAGCACCATTTTGGCTCCACTTAAAAAAGTGCTCAGTCTTTAATGGGTTTCCTTCATCATCGTAAACACGCATAAATGCAAAATCTGGATTATAGCGAGGATAGGTAAAGTTATCTGGGTCGCCACCATACAAGCCCATACGTGTTTCATTCACATACACAGCTCTAACATCGTCGTATTTTTTGTAACCATAAAGTGAATATTTACCACCGTGATAAAGAGAAGTAACTTTACAAATTAGATCTTTTTCTTCAGAATATTTTTTCTCTAATTCTTTAATTTTGTTTTTTTGGAACTTAGCTTTTTCAGTTTCTGTTTTACCACTATCAATAGCAGCAAAAATCTCTTTTGTAACATCTTTTGTAAAAACCAATTGCTGAACAAATAGCTTAGGCACTCTACGTTCATCTGCAAGTGTAGGTGCATAAAAGCCAGTCTTATGTATGTCTTCGCCCTCTTTTTCGTATCTGTCGGTAATAAAATCAACGCAATGGTGATTTGTCATAACCAAACCATCCTCTGAAACAAAAGAAGCGGAACACCAATTTGCAAATTTAAGCGACGACTTTTGAACATCCTCTAACCAAGCGGCATCTGGTTTAAATGAATATGTTTCGCTAAAATACTCTATTGGTGCATCTTCAAACGTCCACATTTTGCCAGTATCAAATTGGCTAGACCTTACTGTATCTGGATTAAAATAAGTATAAGCTGATTGCTGATTTGTTACATCTGTTGTGGATGAACATCCAACAAAAAGCAACAGAATTGTTATAGCTAAAAGTGATTGAAGATTTTTCATTAGTTATCCTAAATTATAATTATTAATAAATTAAAATAATAAGGTGGGTTTCAATTAGCAATTATTGTAGAAAATATTATAGAGGGAATGCTCTAACTATGAACGTAATTTTCTATTGAGTTTAATTTACTAAGTTGAATTTCATCATCAATTGTGCCGTTGCAGCACGTGCATCTTTTTGAATAGTAAGTAGTAACTTCTTCGCCTTTTTCAACTGCAAGAAAATCAATAATTGACAAGCAACTTGCACACTCAATGGTGTGGTGGGTTTTAGGCTTTGAAAAACAATCTGGACAAAAATAGACACCGTTGCCATGCTCAACTTCGATGCTACTAATTTGGAATAATTTATTACATGCCGAGTTGCTACAACGTATAAATTTTGTTGGACTTGTTTTCATTTAATTTTCTGTCTATTCAATAATTTTTGCTGTGTAAACTTACGCTATATCTTGTTATTTAGCTATGTATTAATTAGTCCGGATTTTTTAATACCCTATTATGAATTAAAATTTTATAAATTTGTATTCATTTTTATTAACAACAGAAACTTATGAAATTTAATTCAACAGCAATAATACTCAGTGGTGGCAAGAGCAAAAGGATGGGTGTAAATAAATCGCTATTAAAATTGGATGGCAAAACTATTATTGAGCATACTGTAGAGTTAATGAAATCTCTATTCTGTAACGTTATTTTGATTACGAACAGACCAAAGGAATATGAATTTTTGAACATTCCAATGTTTGAAGATATTTACAAAGAGAAAGGTCCACTTGCTGGAATTCATTCTGGGCTACTCCATTCCACTACCGATAATAATTTTGTTATCTCATGTGATACTCCCCTAATGAATAGTGCTACAGTGAAATTTATTGCAAATTTTAACACACAACACCCCATTACACTTTGCAAAGCTGATGGACATATCCAACAATTGGTTGGAACATATTCAAAATTACTACTCCCAATTATTGAAACTATTTATGAGAATGGAGAGCGGCACAGCGTATATTCTCTTTTGGATAAAGTGGAAAGTAAAATTATAGAAATTGAAAAAATGGATTTTTATAAAAGTGATACATTCCTAAATATGAATACCATGAATGACTATTACCACATTAAAAAACTGAGACAATTACATTAATCCTCTATTAAAAACATCACTGCAGCCTTACCTGATATGGTAATTTGTGAATTATCAATCAAACTATATTTTTTAGAATTAAAAAGATTTGTATAAATAGTTCTTCCTTTAGTGATGTTTGAGTATTCACTAATATCAACTTTCACATCTTCATTATTTGCATTAATAATGTTAATAATTATCTCGTCCCTAAGAACTTTGAAATAAACGTAAATATTATTCTCAGGAGGAAAGTGAATTAGTTTCCCCTTAGATAATGCAGGGTATTCTCTTCTCAGTTTCAACATCTTTTTGAAAAATTCAAATATGAGTTTTTCATATTCGCTTCTTCCGCTTTCTGTAAAAGCATTTCTATTATCACCATTAAAGCCACCTGGAAAATTTTTACGAAGTGTCCCGTGATCTTCGTTCTCCTTCATCCCAATTTCTGTTCCATAAAATATCTGTGGAATACCACGAGTAGTGAGCAAAAAGTGAAATGCAATTTTAAATTTTTGTATATCCGAATTAGCATAAAACATTGCACGACCAACATCGTGGTTATCAATAAATGTTACAAGCTGTGAAACATCTGTGTAAAGATAATCTGAAGCTAACAAAGTATAAAAATCATACAGAGATTTTTTGCCAGTAAGATATCCCACAAGAATATCACGTATTCCAAAATCTGTAATTGAAGGTAGATAGGAATCAACCTTTCTAAATTTATTACCTCCTTGGTATGCAGAAAGAAATGCAGGAGTGCCAGTCCAGACTTCAGCAACAATATTTAATGTTGGATACTCATCCAAAACAATCTGTGCCCAATGCGACATAAACTCTTGGTCGCAGTATGGATAAGTATCTTCTCTAATTCCATCAATGCCAGTTGTCTCAATCCACCAAAGGGTATTCTGAATTATGTAGTTTGCTAGATATCTATTCTTCTGGTTTAAGTCAGGCATATAATCAACAAACCAGCCTTCTTGAACATGCTTTATTGTTGTTGAATCTGAGTAAGGATCTGTAAAAACCATTTTATGATGGTTAGCCTGAAGATGATTTTTAACTGTTCCATTAATCCAATCTGGAGTTGGCATATTATTAATCCAAGGATGGTCAATTGCAATATGATTTGAAACATGATCCATAATTATTTTTAGACCTTTGTTGTGTGCAGTATTAACAAGGGTTTTATAGATTTTAATATTTCCTAAACGCGGGTCAACTTTGTAAAAATTAGTTGCCGAATAACCATGATAACTTCTGAAAGTATTATTTTCAATAATTGGAGTTAACCAAATTGTAGAAATCCCTAAATCTTTTAAATAGTCAAGTTTGCTTGTAACCCCAGCAATATCACCACCATGCCGTGCCTGAGTATATTGATTTTGAAATGTATCAACATATCCATCAACAAAATCATTTGATTCATCGCCATTTGCAAATCTATCTGGCATTATTAGATAAATCACATCTTCATTGCTAAACCCTTGATGAATATTGGGTGAAAGCTCTCTCTTATAAATTGGGAAATTTATTGAAGTATTTGAACTTCCATTTGAAAATTTAATTTTATAATCCCCTGCTTTAACCTCACTTAAATCAACATCTACAAATAAATAGTTACTGTTTTCCATCTCATAGATTTTAGTAATTTTCAATTTCCCACTTTTAATATTTAATTCGTCAAGTCCTTCACCATAAACCATCAGTTGAATTTCATTGTGTTTCATCCCTTCCCACCAATTGGGCGGTTCAATTTTATCAACTCTTAGATTTTGAGATATGAGACTTGTGACAAAAAGAATTGAGATTAATATTGTTTTTTTAATAATCATTGTAATCCAAATGTTACTTTATTAATTGCATTTTTTTGCTAATTGTTTTCCCATTTGCAGAAATCGAATATATATATACTCCGCTAGAAAGATTGCTTCCATCAAAAACTATATGATGAGTGCCAGAAGATTTAATATCATCCACCAATATTTTTATGCTTTGTCCAAGTGTATCAGTTACTTCAAGTTTTACTTCCCCTTTTTTAGAGAGCGAGTATTCTATTACAGTCGTGGGATTAAAGGGATTTGGATAGTTCTGATGTAACTCAAAATTATGAACTATATTATTTTTACTTGTAATTGAAGTGTAACCATACGGGAATATCGACTCCAAAATTAAATCAATGTTTGCTCTCCATTGTCCCCAGCTATGCCCTTCGTGATATTCTGCCCAATCGAAATTATATCCTTTAGCAGAAATCTTTTCGTTGAACTCTCGCATGTTTTTATCCAGAGCTTCGTATGTACCCCAGCATCCAGCAAACTTAATATTTTTTTTATCACCATTAACAATCAAATTATATACTTCGTAATCATTTGTCTGAAAAGCAGCGGAGTGAAGTCCACAATTACCAAACACTTCTGGATAAGTGTAGCTGATAAGTCCGCTAATATTTCCACCATAAGAATCCCCCAACACTAATCTGTCGGAAGCCGAATTTGAAGTCCTATATTTAGCATCTATTGCTGGAACTAATTCAGTAACAAAAAATTCTGCGTACTTATATCTTTTAGCAAAGGCATATTCGTCGTTTCTGTTATTTGGAGTTACAAATATTGCAATTATTTCTGCTATTTTATTACTATCAATAAGGTTATCTATAACATTAATTGCTGAACCAAGTGTAATATATTCACTTCCATCTTGAAAATAAACTGTTGGATATTTCTTTTCACTTTTTATGTTATATGATGGGGGCAAATAAATTGTAACACTATAAGACTTGTTGATAACACTACTGTTAATTGTAATGTTTGTTCTTGTTCCATGAGCGATTAACGGATTGTATTTAATTTCCCATGGCTGAATGTAGTTGGGCATTGCTACTTCCGAGTTTGGACCATACCCACCACTTACATTATTTTTATTTTCTGGGTCAAGTATCCAGTTATATTCGTTTACCACAAATTTGTAATCTAGCCTAGCGTCATGTTCAAAATTTTCTGTTCGGAAGAAAAAATTTGTTCCACTCATCTGTGCCATTTTTGTGTTGCTAGGGTTCCATCCATTAAAATCCCCAGCAATTGCAACGCTTTGAGCTTTTTTATTATATACAAAATTTGCTTTGTCTCCTTCAATAAAAGGAATTCCTACAGCTCGGGCATAGGTCATAAAACTATCTATTGCAGCCTCCTTTTTTTCAACTGTTGGAAGTTGATAAAGGTGCTGAATAAAATCATTAAATTGCGACTGGGCAAAAAATTGTCCTGAAACAAATATTGTTAAAACCAAACATAACTTTACATAACTCAAAACAACTCCTACAAAAAAGTGTTGTGTAACTTGGTAAATAATTATTTACGTCTTCTACCAACTCTATTCATGAGTCCACTCTAAAAAGGGTCTTTATGTCATTGCGAGGCGTTTTGTGCCGTGGCAATCTTTGGAATTTAGCACAATATCGACAGATTGCCCCAAAGGGACTCTTACAGAGCTTCGGCAAAGAACGCCTCGTAATGACGGATATAACCTTTTTAGAGTGAACTCATTCATGGTAAAATTTTATTTTTTTAGCTCATCTACTTTTATACCAAAGAACGGTTCTTCTGCTCCATATTTTGATAAAGTCTGCTTTTTACTTCCATTCCTAGTATTCTTAAGTTCTAGCATTACTTCGTTTATATTCATTCTATTCTAAACCTCAAGATAATAATTCAACTAAATCACTATGCAAAAAATAATTGGAAGCAATAATTCTTTTGTCTCCAATTTGAAAATTGTTTTTATTAAAATTGGCAATTTTTATTCCAGTTTCTTTAGCAATTAATAAACCAGCATACATATCTTCTAACTCACTATCAAAACTTATTAAAGCATCAATGCCTCCAGAAGCCAATAGAGCCCAGTCTAGTGCAGGAGCCCATGTAGATATTACTCGCCTAAAATTTTGCTCCAATTTGTTTTTTACTTTTACCGATTCACTTTTTAATCCCACAGATGTTGAAACATTATGCCCTTGAACAAATGAGCAAACCGATTTTCCAAAATCTGAGTTTTTAGATGGAAGCATTGGCACTCCGTTTAGCAATGCACCACCATTTTTAGTAGCTTCAAAAAATTGATTTGAAATTGGGTTATAAACTACTCCAATAATTGTTTCATTTTCAAATAATAAAGAGATAGATACTGAGAAATATGGAATACCAGCAAAATAATTATTGGTTCCATCCAAGGGGTCTATGAACCACTTGAATTTACTATTGTTTTTAATTTCACCAATTTCTTCCGAAAAGAAATTATGCTTGGGGTATTTTCCCTTTATAATATTGAGGATTATTGATTCACTCTCAATATCTTCAGTAATGCCAACATCATTTTTAGTTTTGAAATTAGCTACATGACTCTTTCCAAAATTATCTGCAAGATATTTGCCAGCCGATAGTGCAGCATCTTTAGCAACATCCAAGTATTTTTTATAATCACTATCCACTAAGCTGGTACTACCTTGTAAACTTGATCGCGAGAACGAATTAACTCATTTAAAAAGAATGTTGCTTCTTCTCCTTTTACAATTTTATTAACCTGCTTTTCATCCTTCATTATTGCTTGTAATGTTGTTTCAACAAAGCCCGTTGTATTACCAGTTATGTAAAGCGTATCGTTAAGTGCTATTTCACCAGCTTCTAATTTTATATGTGCAATTTTAGATTTTTTGAAATAATTTAAAACCTTTCCAACATACATTTTTTTAGTTGTAGCCATGTTTCCATATCGCTCGGTATAATCTTTTCCACTAGGTGTGCCATGATAAAACCCTGCAGAGAAACCACGATTATAAACTTTACTTAAATCTTCAAACATTTCTTGCTTGGTTTCTTTATCCAATTTACCTTCAAAATATAAATCGATAGCTTGGCGATAGTTTGCAACAGTTTTGGCAATATACTCGGGACTTCTTTTTCTCCCTTCAATCTTAAATGAGTCAATACCAGCTTCAATAAGTTCATCTAAAAATTCAATAGTATTCATATCTTTAGGCGACATCACATAATCGGTTCCAATAATAAAACTTGTTTCGCCACTTGTATCGTGGATTTCATACTCGCGTCTGCAATTTTGTAAGCACTCACCAGTGTTTGCACTTTGCCCAAACGCATGATGACTCATAAAACATCTTCCACTTACTGCAACGCACATTGCCCCATGAACAAAGGCTTCAATCTCAATATCTACTTTACTTTTAATCTCTTTTATCTGCTCCAAAGTACATTCGCGGGCAAGAACTATTCTTTTAGCTCCAAGTCGTTTATACATTTTTGCAGCTCCAGAATTACTTACAGAGGCTTGTGTACTTATACATAACGGCAAATCGTAATCCAAGCATTTGTCAATAATTGCCATATCCCATGCTATTACAAAATCAACTTTGCAACGCTTAGCTTCTTTAAGAACTAATTCTAATTTCTCATTCTGCTCATCGTAAACAACTGCATTTACAGTTAAGTGTGCATCCACATTGTTTTCATGAAGATAGTTTACAACTTCTTCCAACTCGTCTAATTTAAAGTTACTTGCTTTGGCTCTAAGATTAAGCTCATCAACTCCAAAGTAAATAGCATTTGCCCCATATTTAACAGCGGTTCTGAGCATTTTCCAATCGCCAGCACCAGCTAACAATTCGGGTTTCTTTATATTCATTTAACACCTTCCGTCTTTTTTTATCTACAAAAGTAACAAATGATTTATATCCAAATGAATAATCTTTTGAAAAAAAATACTTTTTCTGTTAGCACTCAATTCAAGATTAGTGAAAATATCAAAATTATTAACTAACTTATGTAAATAAATAATTTCACTTTCTACTTATGAATATTGACTTTTCAGGTTTATTAAAATTATTTCAAGAACACAGTGGTTCTTCTTTCTGCTTTATTTTGGAGACAAAAGAGAATGGTGGTATTGTTGCATCAAGCAACGATTTATCTTCCGAAGTAGAAGCACTTACTACTAAATTTTATTCCGAATTTAGTGGTGATTTTAGTGATTTTGATAATATATCTAATCTTAATTCTACAAAGGAATTGCTCACATTCTTTAATGCCAACTCCGTTTTTGTTACGCCATTAGCAAACTTAGATTGCTCATCATTCTATTTGGTTGATATTAATAGAAGTACAGAAGACCCTTCTTATACTAGCCCTTACTTAAAAACAATTATTAGTTCTCTCGAATCTGAAATACATTTGAATTATGAGCTTCATGAAAAACTTGAGCTAACATTATCAAAAATTGATGCTGTGGTGTACTCCTATAACGTTAAGAAAAATAGTTACGATTTTATTTCAAATTCTGTTGAAAATATTTTGGGTTTAACCTCTGAAGAAATTAAAAAAAATGAGATAAAACTAATTAGAGGAATAAAAAAGAATTACTTCCAAGAATATAAATTATTTATTAAGAAAGTTAAACAAGGTGAATCATCAGTTTTCGATTACGAGTATAAATCTAAATTAGGTAAATTTTGTTTTCTTCATCATGTTGCCGAACCGATAATTGTAAATGGAAAAACAGAAAAAATTGTTGGAGTAATAAGCGATATTACAAAAGAGAAAGAAGTTTTTCAAAAGTTAGAAAAATCGGAAAAACGTTTTGGACTGCTAATTAATACTGCAATAGATTTTATCTATTCCTTAAATGGTTTTGGATATTTGCTACAGGTTAATGAAAACGGTGCTAATGCCCTAGGCTATACTGCAGAAGAAATGTTAGGCAAACATTTTTTAGATTTTGCGACTAATTATCAGAAAGATGAATTAACAAAATCATTTCAAAATATGCTGGCAAGTAAATCTACAATTCATTTCGAAATCGATTTGCTTCACAAATTGAATAAATCAATTAAGTACGAATTTCTTGCAACTCCGCTACTTGAAGGTAGTGAAATAACAGGAATGTTAGGTATAGGACGCGATGTAACAAGGCGCAGAAAAAATGAAGAGTTGATAAGCAATTTAGAGAATAAATTGAAAGAGACTCAAAGACTAGTTGAAATTGAACGAGATAGAGCAAAACAACAAATAACAATTTTAGAAGAGATTAACTTACTTAAAAACGAGTTTATTTCTAACGTGTCGCACGAGCTACGCACACCATTAGCCTCTATTGTGGGTTTTGCCGAAACCTTAGCTTCCGATGAAGATTTACCTAAAGAATTGATAAATGAATTTAGTAATATTATTTTAACAGAAGGGAAAAGGCTTGCGAAGTTTATTGATGATATTTTAGATTTTTCAGAACTAGAAAGTGGTGGTGCTAACCTGAATAAAGAAGAATTTAATGTAATTGATTTGTTGAACTCTATTTCAAGTAATGTTGAAAATGACTTTAATTCAAAAAATATTTCTTTTACTTCTTTAATACCCGATGCAGAAATCGTTATCTTTGCAGATAAAGAAAAACTAACAAAAGCATTTAACACTATTTTTGAAAACACCTTGCGGTTTACTTCTAGTGGTGATAAAGTCTCTTTTGTAATACAAGATTTTTTGAAAGAAGTTGAAATAATTATAACTGATAATGGTACTGGGATTTCAACAAATGAACTTGAATTTCTTTTTGATAAATTTCATTCGGGAGGTTCAACAAGCAACACCACTCCAACTGCTGGTATTGCTCTTTCGTTGGTTAAACAAATTTTTGAACACCACAAAGGAATATTGCAAGTAAAGAGTAGTTTAGGCGAAGGAACTACATTTATTGTTAGACTACCAAAAAAATTAAGTTAGAGGAAAACTTGGATAAAACAAACGCAAATAAACTAATTTTTATTGTTGATGATGAACCCTCAATTAGAAAATTATTAACTCATTGGGTTAAAAACCAATGGGGGTATGATGTTGCTACTTTTGAAAATGGGCTAGATATGCTTAAAGAGTTGGACCAAAATCCAGTTCTTATTTTATTAGATATTATGCTTCCAGATTCAAATGGGGTTGAGTTAATTCCTAAAATTAAATGTCATAATCCTAACCTTCCAATAATTATGCTCTCGGCTCAAGGTAGCATTGAGGTTGCACTCGAATCTCTGCGACAAGGAGCTTTCGATTATTTTCCAAAACCAATTGATAGCAACCGCATTGAACCTGCTATTAAAAATGCTATTAAAAATTACGATTTGCATAAGCGTGTTGAAGAATTAGAAGATAATATTGAACACGAATATAGTTTTGAAAATATTATTTCGAACGATCCACGTATGCAAACAGTATTTAAACTTGTTACAAAAATATTAAACAATGATATTACTGTGTTAATAAATGGTGAAAGTGGAACTGGAAAAGAGCTTGTGGCAAGAGCAATTCACTTTAATGGCAGAAGAAAAGAGAACCCTTTTGTTGTTGTAAACTGTGCATCTATACCACGTGAACTTTTAGAAAGTGAATTATTCGGACATGAAAAAGGTTCCTTTACAGGAGCACACCAAAGAAAGCTTGGTAAGTTTGAAGCAGCTGATGGTGGAACTTTATTTCTAGATGAAATTGGCGAAATGGAAATGGCTCTGCAAGCAAAAATTTTGCGAGTTATTCAAGAAAAAGAATTTGAAAGAGTTGGAGGAAATGAAACATTAAAAGTTGATGTTCGTATTCTTTCGGCTACTAACAGAGATTTAAAAGAGATGGTTGAAAAGATGGAATTTCGTGAGGATTTATATTACCGTCTTAGCTCATTCCCAATAGTTGTACCATCATTGAGAAATAGACGTGGGGACATTATTGTTTTAGTTAACCATTTTATTAAAAAATTCAACAATAAGAATGGAACTAAAATTAAAGGCTTATCTAAAAAAGCACTTAAATATATTTACGATTACGATTGGCCAGGAAATATTAGGGAACTAGAAAATACAATAGAACGCTGCATTATACTCACTGATACAGATGAAATAGATGTTGATGTTTTACCAGAAGGAATTCTATCTCCTAGTTTAAGAAGTCTAGATAAAAATGGAGCAATATTTACAGAAGATTCCCCGATAATTCCTTTTGAAACACTAAAGGAAGAGGCAATTAAACATGCCTTAGATAGAACAAATGGAAACGTTGTTGAAGCAGCAAGAAAACTTAATATAGGGCGTGCAACTATGTACCGCTTAATGGAAAAATATAGCCTGGATGTGGATAGAAAATAGATGTCAATTATAACTAATAACATAAAAGATGTTTCAATAATTATTGCAGATGTTGATAGAGCAACAACAATTGTTGCGGAAAGCTTTAAGAATAGTGTGAAATTTGAAATAGCATCCAACAACATTAAATTTATTTTTGATCTTTCCAGTTGTGAATTTATCGATTCAACATTCCTATCGGCAATTGTTACTTCGT
The DNA here is from genome assembly GCA_947311785.1 of uncultured Ignavibacteriales bacterium. Classification (GTDB taxonomy): domain Bacteria; phylum Bacteroidota; class Ignavibacteria; order Ignavibacteriales; family Melioribacteraceae; genus 1-14-2-50-31-20. The sequence continues at coordinate 17,123 of CAMZLW010000125.1, forward strand.
ATAAAAGAATTGTTGAACATGGTGGTAGTTTGAAAATTGTAGGACTAAAACCAGCTGTAAAATCAATGTTTCAATTAACAAGACTAGATAAAATATTTGAAATATATAAAAATGAAAAAGAGGCACTAAGTAGTTTAGCTGAATAATTATGACAACAGAAAACAAATACAAAGTTTTATTAGTAGAAGACGACAAAAATATTGCTCGTTTAATTAAGTATAATTTAGATAAAGGTGGCTACGAAGTTGAGCATGCAATTAATGGTGCTTTAGGTTATAAGCTTCTTGAAAATTTCAAACCAGATATTATAATTAGTGACATAATGATGCCAGAGGTTGATGGCTTTGCTTTTAGAAAAATGCTACTTAACTCACCAGAATTTAAATCTATACCTTTTGTTTTTCTCACCGCAAAAGGGGAGGAAGATGATATTTTAAAAGGTTACGATTTAGAAATTCAAGATTATATTGTAAAAACTTCAAGCCCAAAAATAATTTTAGCAAAACTTAAATCGCTCATCAATTCCAGCGAAGTGCAGCAAGCAAAAGGCGAAGATGAAATTAAGAAAGCGGCTGTAGCAATGGGAACAAAAGTAGTTCCAGATACAGTTCCAGAATTTGATGGATATAAAATAACACAACTTCATAAACCATTTAACGATATACCTGGTGGCGATTTTACCGACTACGTTAAAATTGATGACAATACATTTGTTATAATTCTTGGTGATGTAATGGGCAAAAAATGGGGAGCTTGGTATTTTGCTGTTGCATATGCTGGCTATGTACGTAGTGCAATTCGTTCGGCATTAAACGATACTAAAGAGTTTACTGCAAGCAAAATAATGCAACGTGTTAACGAATCTGTTTATACCGATGAGCGAATTTCGGATGTTTTTGTTACACTTTCGATATTAGTTATTGATAAAACTAAGGATACTATTGGCTACTGCGGTGCGGGCGACATTCCATTATTCCACTTATCTAAGGGGGAAGTTACTCTTATCAAATCGGAAGGGACTCTATTGGGGTTTGGAAAAGATGGTGGCTACGAAACTGTGAATATTTCGTTATTACCAAACGATGAAATTTTTGTTCTTACTGATGGAATAATTGAAACTCGCGATATTAAGGGTGAGTCGATTGAAAATGAAAGATTAATTGAAATAATTTTGGAAAAAGGCGACAACGATTCTTTGCAATTTATTGAAGAGAGAGTTGCTAAACTAACAAATAATAAATTTGAAGATGACACTACAATAATTTGTATTCAGAAAAAAAGCTAATTGTTATTTCTCTTATGCTTTACAATAATTTCATTAAATGTGTTTTCGTCAATAGAGGTCTGCTTAAATAAGCTTTCAATATCTTCGGCATCTATTTTTTCAAAATCCTCTTCCCTTGGTGTAACTACCAGTCCCCCAAAATCGACAGATGCAGGACTCAGTAATATTTTGTTATTTCCGTCAAGAAAAAACTCCTTAGCTCTATGTACTTTTCTTGGAAAAATAAAAATTCGCCATGCTTCATTGTAGGTTACAATTATATTAAGCATCGGTTCGTAATCAATTCCAGTAACATATTGAATAGAATCATAAAGTTTTCTGAACTCAAGTACAACACTATTAAAACTATCAGATTCAATAAAAAATAAATACCTTAAATAATTTGAAATAGCATAAACTGAAATAGAATTATTTGTCTTAATTATTTCTGAACTATTCAACAATGAGTTTATCTCTTGTTCTACTGGTAATTCATTTTTAGGAGAAGCCTGAAAGTGCATATGATCAGGTGCAGATGCTCCACATTGCGGACCATTATAAAACAGTGTAAAATCATCCTTTAATTCTTTTGCTATTAAAAGCATACTATTAAAATTAGATAATATTTCTTGTGGGTTATGAGCAATTTGCGGAATAGTGAAATGTTTATCAAAAATTGGGAATGGATTTACGAGTAACAAATACTTATCGTTACACAGCAATCCTTTCTGTTCTTGCGGTAAATTACTTGCACATAAAAAACATGGTCTTTCCTTAATTGATTTTTCATCTACTTTTGCAGATGAAGAAGTGATTCTACCAGAATTAAATTGAAGAATTATTTTAAAAGTATCAAAATAGAACTCTTTTTTTTTGATGTTTTTTAAATTGTGATAATTATTTTTAGCCAATGCCCAACTGGAAATTTGCTCTTTTAATAGTGCTTCAATTTTTTGAGATTTAGAACCCCCTTCATGAAAATCACTTAATTCCGAATCAGAAATAATTTTGGAACTGTACATCTATTTTTGCATCCTCTGCCTTGCTAGTAATTCAAATGTTCTTACTCTATCCTTGTAAACATTGTTAGCATTTGCTTTTTCAATATTTAAAGAAGCATCCGAATTTCCTTCCCATCTTCGGCAAATATATATTGAAGTATAAATTCTTCCTATTTGATAAGTACGCGATATCTCAAGCCCAACAGCATAATCTTCGCCATAACTAACGTTGGGAACTTTTATTGTACGTAAAACTGGAGTGTAAAAAGCTCTTGGGGCTCCTAACCCATTTATTCGTAGAGCATTGTTCCTTCCATTTTCATGTGTCCATTCTTTATGGTCTATTAGTCCTGGTGGTAATTCTTCTAAATCGAAATTAGTTATTTGATAAGAACCAATAACCATAGCACATTTTTCTTCTTTGAATTTATTTACAACATTCTGAATTGTATTTTCATCTGCATAAATATCATCGCTATCAAGTTGAAGCGAAAATTCTCCGCATCGTTTATCATCAATTGCAACATTCCAACATCCACCAATTCCTAAATCATATCTATCAGGAATTATATGAACTATATTATCAAATTTTTCTTTGTACTCTTTTATCTTTTCTGTAGTGCCATCGGTTGAATGATTATCAACAATAATAAGGTTAAATTTGAAATCAGTTTTTTGTTTCATCACAGAATCTATTGCATCACCAATTGTATTTTCCCTATTAAATACTGGAATAACAACAGATGCTTCAGTTTCAAATTCTGCTTTTCCAAACTCAACATCTTTAAAATTTGGAGGTAAATACGCATTTATATCCTTAAGATGTTCGGTTACGGCTTGCTCCATTTCAATTTGTGTTGCACGGTTTTTAGGGTTAACATAAGCAAAATGTTCCGCCTCGCTATCCAAAGAATTAAGTTCAATTGTTGTGTATAAAAACTCTGGAACCCTTACTAACTGGTGGTTTTGCGATACTTTTAATCGCAAATTATAAAATCCAGCAAATTTATAATTTTCACTACTATTTAGAATTGCTTCTTTTAGTGCAGATGTTTTATAAAAAAGAAGGTGCCCAAAATTAAAATCGTCTCTTAAACTTCCAAATTGATAATCAATTACTGGCAATTGCTCTCGCTTACCTTCTTTAACTTCGTAATAATTTGAGTAAACTAAACCAGCACCACTATTATTAGCAACATTATAAAATCTTAAAAGTGCATGTTGTCCCATCTCAAGATAATCGTCCTGAGTTAAAATTAGTGAATAATCGCTTTGGGAATTTTCTGAAATTAATTTTATTGTGTTCCACGAAGTGAATTTATCGGTAAGAATTGCTTTACAATTTTCAAGACTTTCAAATTTTTCATCTATTCTAATTATAAAAACATTGTTAACCAACTCGTTTTTTACTAATTCGTTTACACTTTTTTGAGTATGCTCTAGCCCTGCATAAGGCAAAAAGACATCAATTTTGTTTTTCATCATATACCTAATATTCTAATACGCTAAGTTATTAAAATAATTCTAATAACCCAATAGTTTATTTAGAATTGGAAATCAATTCCAACAAAAAATTGTTTGCCAGCTTCTGGCAAGCCGTATTGTGTGTAGTAAAGTTTATCAAAAATATTATTAATTCTAGCAAAAATTTCTAAACTGCTTTTCTCCGCAAAGGCATATTTGTAGGATACTCTTGCGTTTATTAAAAAGTAAGAGGGAATTTTTTGAAAACTAGGATTCCCTTCTTCCAATGCAAATTCTTTTGCTACCAAAGTTGATTCCAGCAATAAGCTTAATTTTTTTGTAATATTTGAATTGATAAATAAATTTGACATAATTGCTGGATGGTATTCTAGCGTGTCGGTATAAGTACCCAAATTGTTTTTTGCAAACGAATTAATGTAAGATATATTAAAGCCTACATTAAAATAATTGTTAAAACTGTTATTTCCCTCAAGCTCAAATCCGTAAGTTCTAATTTCATCTTTATTAATTCTCATAAATTTGTTGCCATTGCTGGTTGCAACGGTAGTTCTAACAATTCCATTAGTTAGATAAGTTAAAAGAGTATTGAAAAATATCCGTCCATTTGGAAGTAAATATTCAAGCCCAAATTCAAAATCATTAATTCTTTCGGGCTTTAGATTTGTGTTAATAACAAACCGCCCCAATCCATCGGAGTAAGATTCGCGCAGTGATGGAAATCGTGATTTGCTTCCAACATTAAGTTGAGCATTAAGAAAATTGGTGAATGTATATTTTACAGTGGCGTTGGCACCAAAGGCTGTTAAATTATTTTCTGTTTCAAAATTACCAGTCTTAGGTGCGTTTGTTCCATCAAAACTAATTCCACCAATAAGTGTAAAATTATTTTCGAGTAGCTCATACTCCGCACCAGCACTGTAAACAATTTGCTGATATTCAATGTTTTCAAACTGATTACTTAAAAACGATTCTGTGTGTTTAGTTGAATACCCACTTGTTGAAAATCTTAAAATAGAATTTTGATTTAGCAACAAAGTATAAATCAAGCGTCCGTAAAGGACAACATTGTTATTTTTTTCTATCTCATCAATTTGTGAGTAAGTAGCATCAGTGTATTGGTCTATATTCATCTTAAAATTGTAAAGAGTAAAATTATAATTCAAAAACGAATTATATGCAAAATTGAAATTGTGCTTTCCAGAAAGGGTTACTCCAGTTTTATTCCAAAGAGGATACTTCCAGAAGCGTGGCTTTGAAACTCCAATTTCGGGTGGAACTCCTTTTTTAGAATCTAAATATTGAAACGAAACATTAATGTTAGAAATATTTCCGTATTCATATCCACCCTTTGCAAAAACGCCGAGTGTCTGTTGGTTACTGTTAATGCGGGTGTTAGCCGAATTCTCTTTTGCGTCAAAACTATTTGGAAGGGAAAAAGCATCTCTATTATAATTATGTGCAGAAAGTAAAAAGGAAAACTTTTCAATTTTTTGATTCATTGAAAATGATACATTTCTATATCCGTTGTTGCCAAATTGTAATGTTAGGTTTCCTGTAAGTTCTTCACTTTTTATGGATTTAGATTTTCCAACAATAACTCCAGCAATGTTGTTTGCCCCGTAAATAGTGGATGGAACTCCTTTTATAATTTGTAACGACTCGTAATTGTTTGTTGGTAAAAGTGAAAGGTCAACTCTATTATCCCAAGGAATATTTAAAAGAGTTCCATCAAAAAAAAGTCCAAGTTGGCGTTCATTTGCTCCTCGCAGATAAAACAAAGATTCGCCACGAGAGTTGGTTTGAGGCTTTACAGAAGGAATATATTTTGCAATTTCAAAAAGTGAATTGCCATCATACTTTTTTAAAATGTTACTGCCAATTTTTGTTGTTGGCTTAGGCTCAATAAGGGATTCGCTCTTAACAGTAATTTCATTTAAATCGTAAACCTTTACAGAATCACTTTTCTGTGCAAATAAGTTTGAGATTAAAAATATGGTAAGAAATAATTTTAAGAGAAAAACTTTCATATTGCCATTTTGGTTTTCAGTAACTTACAAAAGTAGTAAAAATGGCACACAAAAATATTTTTTTGTTTATCTAAAAATCAAATTCCACAGCTATCTGTTACAGCATATATTTGCCCATCGATGATATTTAGCTCGTCTCCAAGTATCTCTTCAATTTTAGAAAAAACTTCTCGCTCCTCTTTTCTAATGTGCAATTCTAAAAGGAAACCTAAATCATCTAAATTTTGTTCTTGATTTCCTTCTTCAATTTTTGCAATTGCTTCCCCAATTTTATCGTGTTCATCAATAATTTCACTTATTAAAATATCCAGATTTGCATCTTTCCCTTTTGCTAAAGGGAAAAGGATAGTTTCTTCGTGATTAAAGTGTGGAAGCAACTCGGTATTATATGCGTGAATTACACTCTTAACTTTATTACTAATTGAGCTTGTGCCTAAATCGGTTTTGATGGAATTCTTCTTTATTCCCTGTGCCATTTTTAACATTACGTGATGGTCGTGCGATAATGGAATTATTGTTTTATGTCGTTTCATGATTTTTCTTAATTAATTTTGTGTTAGTTTTTTTAAATATTATGCAAAAGTTTTTATTTACATTATGCAATATATTCAAATTTCCTAACATCGAACTTACTTTATTTATTATACTCAAATTCAGCATTAGAAAAGCAGAAATAGTGAGCCCATAAAGTTAGATAAAGGAATGGTAGCAACAATCCATTACCTCTCCATAATTCCAGCGAAGCGAAGCATGTCGTTTTCTGTATTGCTGGTAGGGGCTTCTCCTTTTCAACCCTATTGCATAATAGGGTGGTAAATAAAAAAAATGGGGATATATCGGCACAATATATCCCCGTATCGGAGTACGTATTAATTAGCAATTAACTAATTAAACTATTCTATGTTTTAAGAGCTTAACATATTACTTTTTAAGAAATTATAACTTTACACTTTTAACAGTTTTTACTATTTCGGATGCAACTTTGTAAGGGTCAGCGTTAGAAGCAGGTCTTCTATCTTCTAACCATCCTTTGTAACCAGCTTCAACAGCACCAATAGGAATACGAATTGATGCACCTCTATCAGAAACTCCATAGCTAAATTTATTAATAGCTTGTGTTTCGTGAGCACCAGTTAATCTTAAATCGTTTCCTTCACCATACACATCAATGTGTCTTTGAATTGCTTCTTCTGTACCAAAAGCTTCACATATTTTTGCATAAGTTTCTTTACTTCCACAAGTTCTTAATGTGGTATCAGAAAAATTAGCATGCATTCCAGAACCATTCCAATCACCAGAAACAGGTTTTGGATCTAAATTTATTCTAACATTATACTCCTCGCCAACTCTTTCCATTAAATAACGAGCAATCCATAACTGATCGCCAGCTTCCTTTGCACCTTTAGCAAAAATTTGGTATTCCCATTGTCCTTTCATAACTTCTGCATTAACGCCCTCAATATTTAGGTCGGCAGCAATACATAAATCCAAATGCTTTTCCACAATATCACGTCCAACACTATACTCTGCACCAACTGAGCAATAAAAAGGTCCTTGTGGCGGTGGGTAATAACCAGGAGCAGGAAAACCATATGGTGTATGGTGTGCTAAATCCCACAACACATATTCTTGCTCAAAACCAAACCAAAAATCATTATCATCATCTTCTATAGTAGCCCTAGCATTTGTTGAATGTGGTGTTCCATCCGCATTTAATACTTCTGTCATTACCAGATATGCGTTTTTTCTGTCTGGGTCAGGGCATATTCTAACTGGCTTTAACAACAAATCTGATGAATTTCCTTCAGCCTGCTTCGTTGAAGAACCATCAAATGCCCATACAGGAACATCTTTTAATTTTCCGCTAAAATCGGATAAAACTTTTGTTTTACTTCTCATTTGTTGAGTTGGCAAGTTACCATCTAACCAAATATATTCTATTTTTGAACGAGACACTAATCCTCCTTATTTATTTGTTGTTATCTTAATTTTTGATGTTTCTTTTATTGTTGAAAGAATAAAGCGTGAATGCGTACGTTTTACCCCTTTCCACGATTGGATTCTACCTAAAAGATTTTCAAGTGCTGTGGAATCTTTAACAAGTGCTTTCATAACATGGGAGCCTTCGCCAAGCACAGCATAGCATTCTAAAATTTCGTCAGTTTCTTTAACATGTTTTATAAACGCATCATAATGTTTTGAAGACTCTGTATGGATTGTGATAAAAACCATTAAATCTAAACCAAAACTCTTAAGATTTAATTTGGTATAATATCCAGTAATTATACCTTTTTCTTCTAGTTTGTTTAATCTTTCGCTCAAAGATGGCAACGATAGTTTTACCGCCTCAGCAAGAACATTTCTTTTAGTTCTTCCATCTTCTTGAAGCATATTCAAAATTTTCACATCAATTGCATCTAGCATAGTCTTACTATCTTAGGTTTTTTATAAATTATAACTCAAAATATAAGGTATTTATTTCTTTTTGGCAAATTTTATTTTGTTGGAATAATAAAATATATCAGAAGGCCTTGCATAAACCTAACAAGTTCACTTCGAGAACCTCAGTGTAACACAGCACATCGTAAATTTATAATGACTTTTGGGGTTATGCAAAACCTTCTATCAATGTTTATTCAAAAAAAACAATTTTAAATTATTTCTTAAACTATTTGAAATAACCTTCGATAGTGAATTGTGATTTGAAAGTTTTTTGTCTGGAGTTATTATATGGAAAGCAATAGCAATTTATCAAGTATTTTGGTGGTTGCAATTTCAAAAAAAATTACAGAATTGTTGGATAGTGTTGAGTACAATAACAAGGAAATGATACTTACTAAAGAGCATATTAAACATAATTTGTCGAAAATTATAAAATCTTCAAATAACAGATTTGGAAAAATTGAAAAGCGACAAAACCATTTAAAAAAAATTTTGGTTGATGAGAGGGGAAAATTGCAAATAGATTTTTCATATAACAGAGTTTAATTTTTTTCATGGTTGTTCCTTGTTGGTTAAACAAAGAACTATAAGTTCAGGCCTGGTTAGTCTGAAGTGGTCCTCAGCGGCGTCAGCAAGTCTTTAGTCTTTCTGGCGCCGTAATTTTTAATTGGAATATTATGCTAAAAAAAAATAAACATTGGTTTTTTCTACTACTTATTCTTTTAGTTTGGAGTATTATTTCCTTTCTATTCTTTTGGAGTAGCTTGGACCATGCTAATTCCCGAGTAGAATTAAACAAGCTACTTTTAGTGCACTCCGTACTTTGGGCTATTGGTTTTTTAATTCCAGTATTTTTAGTCTTAATTATTCATAATCAAAAAAAGGTTATATCCAACCTTAATTCAAATCAAAAAAATTTTAACGCCCTTTTTAACTTTTTTAACTCACCAGCCTTTTTGTACGATAAATCTAAGAACAAAATAATTAAAGCAAATAGTGTTGCAATTAGTAATTTTAATATTAAACAAAAAGAAAAAAACAATATTGATATTGCTGAATTAAATTGTTTGGCAGATAAACTTGTGCAATACAAAGATTCTACTTTAAGAAACATGAGACTAGAAAATAATTGCGTTAACCAAAATAATGATGAGTTAAACTTTGATGCTATACTACACGACATTTACCTTGACGAAAAACTTGTTACACTGGTAATTTTAGATATAAAGAAAGAGAGTGAAAAAAGCATTGAAGAAATGAACGACTATATTGAGGATTTGCACGCAAAAGAAGACGCACTTGAGGATAATGCGTTTGAGTTAATTCAGTTAAATCTAAAACTAGAAGAATCGGAAAATAATTTAAGAGAGGCGAATGAAAGTAAGGATAAATTTTTCTCAATTGTTGCTCACGATTTAAAATCACCCTTTGTTGGTTTGCTTGGCATTACTGAAATGTTAGACACAGATTATGACGAATTTGATGAGAAAGAGAAAAAGGAACTGATACGTAGCCTCTATGATATTTCGAAAAACACTTTTGAACTACTTGAAGGTCTTTTGGAGTGGGCAAGGGCAAAACAAGGAAAAATGGAATATAACCCCAAAGAGTTTAATTTGTTCCGAGTAGCTGATTCATTAGTAAATTTGTTAAAAGCAAATGCTTTCAAAAAAGAGATAGCAATACATAATTATGTTGATACAAATGCCACAGTTTATGGTGATAGAGAAATGGTTGCAACTGTAATCAGAAATTTATTAGCAAACGCAATAAAATTTACCCCTAAAAATGGTTTTGTTGAGATAAAATCGGAAATCGAAAATAATTTCATAAAAGTTTCCATAAAGGACTCAGGAATTGGAATAACTCCAGAAGTAGTAGAAAAACTTTTTAGAATTGATGTTAACCACACAACACTAGGGACAAACGACGAAAAAGGGACAGGGCTGGGCTTGATACTTTGCAAAGAACTAGTAGAAAAACATGGTACAAATATTTGGGTAGAAAGTGAACCTGGGTTAGGAAGTCTATTTTCTTTTACTTTGCCAATATCAAAAAATAACGAATAACCATAAAACAGAATTAAATTTTAAGATTTTGCTTATCAATTGTGCTGTCTTCGATATTAATTTGTTGAATATTAAAAAATTTATAATCTAATTTGATAATTAAACTATAATATCCTATCTTTGTAGCACTTCACATGAGTCCCTCTCCGAAGAAAATACACTATAAAATGAATTTATAGAATTTTATTATAAATTTAGGGTTACTTCAGTGTTAATAATAGATATCTACTATAACAAAAGTTACCACTATTTTAGAAGTGAATTTTTGTACAAGACATGAATAAGCAACAACCAGTTGATGACGTTAAACGAATTACTAGATATAAACATTTTATTTATATTGTTTGGGCGTTATTGTTTCTCGTCTCTTTGTTTTGGAATGTCTATACAACAGTCCTAAATATAAATGAAGCAACTGAAAACACTGCCAATACATGCCTTGAAAAAGATTTGGAATTTAGAGAATGGGCATTAAAAACAGGTAATCTCTATTCCCACTACACACATCAACCAAAGAGATATCCTAATCGCAAAGTAAAGCTATCTACAGGGGATACTCTTTCAGTTATCAACCATGTTTTTATGTTAAAACAATTTCAACAAGAAAGTTTAAATTCCAATAAAACTGTAAGAAAGATAATAAGTTTAAAACCATTAAATTCTCGGTTCTACCCTTATTGTTGTGGGTAAAGGTCTAAGTTCCCATGGAAAAATAGTATGGCACTTCTAAAATTCTTAAAAGTTCTATAACCTCTACCAACAGATTTCACTTCTTGAATTTTTCCATTTAA
>CAMZLW010000126.1 GCA_947311785.1 uncultured Ignavibacteriales bacterium
AAATGCGGTGTTAAGAGTTTGCTCCGCAAGGATATCTCGCTGATAGTTTCTTTTATTTCCATAATCAAAACTAATAATATTTTATGAAATAACCAAGTTATTTAATTACACGCCCTAAGTGAGTAAACAGTAGGGCAACCTTACAAAGAGCGGTAGAATATAATTTCGACATATTAATAACGCATCAAAAAAATTTTGACTTCGCAATAACCAGCTATTTTAGAAAATATTCATTTTTTTTATTGGATAATAATAAGATATTGTTTGTTTTTTTAAAAAACAATAATGTTTGTTTATTTACATTTAAAACATTTTTAATAACAAGTGAGGAAATAATAAAAAAATTACAATTTACTATCTTTTCAATTGCACTACTCTCTATATTTTCCCTAAGCACTAATGCACAGTTTCATATAAACTGGGGGTCCAAGCCTCGTATGTTTCGCCAGATACATATTTTGACCCAGATGGGTTATCACTTCAATTTAGACCTTTTGTTAGGTTTGAACTAGGAAGATTTTTTGATTTAGGCTTTGGTGTTGGTTACGGTTGGATGACAATGAAAGATAAATCTGAGAATGAAGTAAAAACAACAATCATTCCAGCAGATGCAAGGCTACTTTTCACTCCTATTGTAAGTGATTTTTGGAACCCATATATAACAGGTGGTATTGGTGGCGTTTATTGGAAGAATGGAACACCTCCACAAAACCCTCTTCCTAATACTCCAAATAGAAGTTACACAGATGTTTATGTGCCAGTTGGTATTGGTTCAGAATTTGCACTTGGCGAATCGTTAATTTTAGATTTGCACGCAGTAGCAAATTTAACTTGGACCGAGCATATGACTGGTTATAATGCACCTTCTAGTGACAATGAAGTTTTTAAAAATGATGCTTGGTGGACTTTTGGAGTGGGACTTGCATACTCAAGTAAAAGTTGTTCTAAAGATTCTGATGAAGATGGAATTACAGATTGTGATGAAGAACTACTTGGATTAGACCCAATGAATAATGATACTGACGAAGATGGTTTAGAGGATGGTGCTGAATTAAATAAGTATAATACAGATCCTAAAAATGCAGATTCTGATGGCGACAAACTTAAGGATGGTGAAGAAGTTATAACTTATGATACAAATCCACTAAATAAAGATACTGATAGTGATGGGCTTGATGATTTTGCAGAGGTAATTACATATAAATCGAATCCATTAAAATCCGATACCGATTCGGATAAATTAACAGATGGAAATGAAGTAAACAAATATAAAACTGACCCAACAAAGAGCGACAGTGATAACGACAAATTAGATGATTATTTTGAAATAAATAATTCAAAAACTAATCCAATAGTTGCAGATACTGATAGCGATGGATTAAAAGATGGAAGTGAAGTCAATACATATAAAACGGATGCAAATAATCCAGATAGCGATAATGATAAATTATCTGATGGTAGGGAAGTTAACGAATTAAAAACTAATCCTCTTGCTATGGATACTGATGGCGGTGGGCTTGATGATTTTCTTGAAGTACAACTTGATAAAAACCCACTTGACCCTAAGGATGATGTTGCATCTGTCGATTTAGAAATAGTCTTTCAGTTAAATAGTGCTAAGCTTAGTAGAAATGCAGTTAAAAAGCTAAAAAGTGTATTGCCAAAAGCCAAAGAGATTCTAGCAATGTCCAATTCTGTTATAGAAATTCAAGGACACACAGATGCAAGTGGTTCAGCAAAAGCAAACAAGAAAATTTCTGAAAAAAGAGCAAAATCAGTTTACGATTGGTTTGTTGCACGTGGTATTGACGAAACACGTATTAGCTATAAAGGCTACGGAGAAAGTAAGCCGAAATACTCTAATAAAACTAGGAAAGGTCGAGCAAAGAATAGAAGAATTGAATTATTCTTAAATAGCACTGATTAGGAAAATAAGGCTAAGTTCTAAATTGAATATATGGAATATACCGAGTTAGTGGAAAATATTAATTGCTTGATAGTATTGCAAATATGCTGGTTTTAGAGTAAAAAGGACTATTTTGTTTAATGTTTAAGCATATTAATTATTATTTACTTGACAAGACATGGTGTATTTTTTATATTGGGAACGATTGTTGTAGAAATACAACGAACACATCAAGCTGGATAGGTTGTGCCCTCTACCTATCCAGCTTTCCCTTTTTAAAGAGAAAAGAAATTATCTTTTTTGTTTTTCTATTTTAGCCCAAGAATCACGTAGTGTAACAGTCCTGTTAAAGACTAAATTATTTTCCGAAGAGTCTTTGCTATCAACACAATAATATCCAAGTCGTTCAAACTGGAACCGTTCTCCTGGTTTTGCATTTTTAAGATAAGGCTCAACCTTGCAAGTCTTTAAAATTTCAAGTGAGTTAGGATTTAAATGTTCAATAAAATCTACTTCTTTATCGCCATCTGGATTTGGAACATTAAAAAGTCTATCGTAAGAACGAACCTCCGCATTTACAGCGTGTTTAGCAGAAACCCAATGGATTGTTCCTTTTACTTTTTTATTACTATTTGCTGAACCACTTTTGGTCTCAACATCATATGTGCAAAGTAGTTTTTCAATATTTCCTTCAGAATCTTTAATTACTTCTTCACATTTAATTATGTAGGCATAGCGAAGCCTAACTTCTTTGCCAGGGGAAAGACGATGAAATTTTCTGTGAGGAACTTCTTGAAAATCGTGTGCGTCAACAAACAATTCACGCGAGAAGGGGAGCTTACGTTTTCCCATAGTTTCATCTTCTGGATTATTTATTGCATCCAATTCTTCAACTTGATTTTCTGGATAATTAGTCAATTCAACTTTTATTGGATTTAAAACAGCTAAGACACGCATTGCACTTTTGTTTAAATCTTCACGGATGCTATTTTCTAAACGACCAATTTCTATTATATTATTGCGTTTTGCAACACCACCACCATCGGCAAAATTACGAATAGATTCAGGAGTATATCCACGTCGGCGATAACCAGAAATAGTAGGCATGCGGGGGTCATCCCAGCCTGATACATAATTATCTTCAACAAGTTTTAGTAGTTTTCGTTTGCTCATTACAGTATAGCTTAAATTCCAACGTGCAAATTCAATTTGTCGTGGATGATGAATTTCTAGTTGCTCAATGAACCAATTGTAAAGTGGTCGGTGATTCTCAAATTCTAATGTACAAATAGAATGCGTAATTCCTTCAATCGAATCCGATTGTCCATGAGCCCAGTCGTACATTGGATAAATGCACCACTTGCTGCCAGTTCTGTGATGCTCTGCATGGCGGATGCGATACATAATTGGATCGCGTAAATTCATGTTTGGCGAAGTCATATCAATTATTGCACGTAACACATGTTCGCCATCACCAAAATTGCCAGCTTTCATTTTTGCAAACATATCTAAATTTTCTTCAACTGAACGAGTTCGATATTGAGACTCTACTCCAGGCTGACTTGGAACGCCACGTTCTTCCTTAATTACATCTGGATTTGAAGAGTCAACATACGCTTTCCCTTTTTTAATTAGCTTAACTGCATAGTCGTAAAGAGTGTCAAAATAATCTGATGCAAAAAAGAGACGGTCTTCCCAATCGAAGCCAAGCCATTTTACATCTTCTTTAATAGAGTCAACATATTCAACATCTTCCTTTGTAGGATTTGTATCATCAAATCTTAAGTTGGTTACACCCCCGTATTCTTTGGCTAATCCAAAGTTTAAACAAATTGATTTTGCATGACCAATATGTAAATATCCATTTGGCTCAGGAGGGAAGCGAGTGTGAACGCTTTTATATTTCCCAGTTCGTAAATCGGCATCAATTATCTCTTTAATAAAATTTGATGGTGTTTTATTTTCGTTATCGTTACTCATTGTTAAACCTATAAAAATTATAATTTTAAAAATATTAACCAATTACTAAAGAGGATGTAAAGATTTTCAAAAATCGTCATGCTGAATTCATTTCAGCATCTTTTCTTCAGCAATTAGGGGAGTAAATGAAAATTTTCCAAATTTCCGATATTTTGTTTGTAAAAGCAATACAATTAAAAGTGTAAATAGTTGAACTAAGTAAATAACGGGATTTCTAAATTTCGCTCTGAATCGCTACTTTTCTTAGTATCATATTTTAATTATTTAGATTCTGAAATACTTCAACAAGTTCAATGCACCGCAAGTTCAGAATGACTTTTTGCATAGCTTCAAAAGTTATTGTTAATAAAACATTAGTTTATACTAATATTCTTTTTTATTTCTGGAATTACTTTCAACGCATTATTTATTCTAGTTATCACTTCATCTTTACCAAGAATAAAAAGTAAATCGTAAACGCCTGGTCCAATTCCAACACCAGATGTAGCAACGCGAACAGGATGGATAATTCTTCCTGCACCGCACTCAGCTTCTTCTGCTACTTGTTTAAGTGCAATTTCGTAATCTGCTTTTATTGGATTTTCTAGCTCTGTAAGTTTTGCAACATATTTTTGAAGTAAATCTACCGAGTCATCTTTCCAACGTTTTTTAATAACAGTTTCATCATAGCTAGTTGGAGGTTCGTAGAAATATGGCGAATTATCAATATACTCTTTTACAAATGAAACACGCTCTAACATTGCCTCTACTATCAGAAGTAAGTATTCGTCAGTCAATTCCAAATCTTTATATTTAGATTCGGTAAGTTCAGCTTTTAACATTTGCAGAATTTCCAATTTGTCTTTCTTCCGCAAATGTTCTGCGTTAATCCAATCAAGTTTTTCCACATTAAAAATTGCACCAGCTTTGTGAACTCTTTCAAGTGAAAAATTATTTACTAAATCTTCAAGATTAAAAAACTCATCGTTATCACTTGTACTCCAGCCAAGTAGAGCTACAAAATTCAATAGTGCCTCTTTCAAATATCCTTTCGCTTTGTAATCTTCAACAGCAACATCGCCTTGGCGTTTACTAAGTTTTGATCTATCGGCATTGAGCAAAAGAGGAAGATGAGCAAACTCTGGAACCTCCCATCCAAAAGCATTATAAAGTAAAATATGTTTTGGGGTTGATGAAAGCCACTCTTCACCACGTATTACGTGTGTAATGCCCATTAGATGGTCGTCAACAACGTTTGCCATGTGATAGGTAGGAAAACCATCAGTTTTAATTAAAACTTGGTCGTCAATTACAGCACGCGTAAACTCAACTTTGTCTCTAACAATATCATTTATAATTATATTATCACCAGCTTTAACATTTAAGCGAACAATGTAAGGTTTACCTTCTGCAATATTTTTTTTAATTTCTTCTTTTGAAAGATGTAAGCATAGCTTGTCGTATTTAGCTTGAGGAAGTTTAGCCTTTTGTTGCTCTTCCCTTAATGCAGTAAGGCGTTCTGGAGTGCAGAAGCAACGGTAAGCATCCCCTTGCTCAATAAGTTGTTCGGAGTATTTTTTGTAAATTTTTAATCTTTCCGATTGAAAATAAGGACCAACTTTCCCATCTTTATTCGGACCTTCATCGTATTCCAATCCAACCCAGTTGATTGTTTCAATTAAATTCTCTACAGCACCTTCAACAAATCTATTTTGGTCAGTATCTTCAATGCGAAGTATAAACTCTCCACCATTTTTTTTTGCAAAAAGGTAATTGTAAAGTGCAGTTCTTAATCCACCAACGTGTAAATAACCCGTTGGGCTAGGGGCAAAACGAACTCTTGGCTTTTTGTTACTCATTTTATCTCAATATTATTAATAACTATGTGTTTAAAATTTTAATTACAAAGTTAGTGAAATTAAATATGAGATTTTAAAAAAATGATAGGAGAATTGTAGAGGATTCCATTTCTAGAATCCTCTATGAAACTTATTTTGTTGCGTTCAAATAATACTTAACTTTTTCAATAAACTCTTTGCTGTCTATCGGTTTCGGAATATAATCAGTTGCACCAGCATCTAAGCATTTTTCTCTATCGCCCTTCATGGCAAAGGCAGTTAGTGCAATGATAGGTGTTTCTTGATAATTTGAAAGTTCGCGAATATGCCCAATAGCTTCAAAGCCATTCATAATAGGCATTTGCATATCCATCAAAATTAAATCGAACTTATCTTTCTTAGCATTGTTTAGTGCCTCTTCGCCATTATCTACAACTACAACATTTTCGTAACCATTTTTCTTTAGTAAACGTGTTACAATAATTTGCGAATGTTTGTAATCTTCGGCAAAAAGTATTTTAATTTCATCATCCGATTTTTTAATTACTTCTTCAACAGGAGTTGGCTCTTCGTATCTGTTTAGCATTGAACTTATTGTATCTGATAAATCTTCTATGTTCACACTTTGCTTATTTAATAAGCCTTCAAAAAGTCCGTCTATACTTTTTAAGTCTTCATCAAAATTTTCTTTTCCAGTGTAGATTATTATAGGAAGTTTGGCAAATTTTGGGTCGGACTTAATTAATTTAATTAATTCAAATCCATTTGGATGGGGCATATCAAGGTCAACAATAGCAAGGTCAATTTGAATATCTTTAATTCTATCCATTACATTTGCTGAAATATTTTCGGCAATTGCAATAAAGCCTGCAGTTTCAATTGCTTGCTTAACTAAGTTTAGTGTAGGAACATCATCATCAATGCAAAGTATGTTCGAGTTCTTTCTTAACTTGTAACTTGTTAAAACTTCAACGAGATAATTATAATTTATTGGTTTTACAAAATACTCTACAGCCCCCATTAAATAAGCCTTTTGTTCATCTGGCTCAACCGAACACACAATTACTGGAACATTTTTTGCATTTTCGTGTTCACGAATTTTCTTCAATAATTCTAAACCGTTTACAGAAGGAATCTCAATATCTAAAATTACAGCAAGAAATTTTTCTTTCTCAATTTGCTGCATTGTCTGTTCGCCAGTATTTACAATGGTTGGGCTATAGCCCCACTTGTTTAAGTAATTACTAAGCAATTTAGAGGTTGCATAATCATCTTCAACAACAAGTATGCTATTTCTTTCTTTTGTCGGTTTGGGAAGTTTTGAAAAATCTATTGTGCTTTTGTTTTTGTGTAAATCAGCGTTTAGTGTAAAGTTAAATGTAATTCCGTTATTAGAATTTTGCTGAACATTAATTTCGCCATTTAAAAATGCAACATATCTTTGTGTAAGTGTTAAGCTTAAACCTGTAAAGCCATTTTCGGAAGTAGATATTTTTTTTGTTATCACAAAAGGATCAAATAGCAATTTCAAAATATCTTTTTCAATTTCAGCATCATTATTTTGAATAATAAATTGCAATTTATCGTTTGATAGGGAAGTTGCTTTAATAGAAACTGTTTTACTTTTGGATGATGCAATAGAAAAAAGTAGAAGTGAATTTAAAATATATTTTAAACGAATATCATCAAGATTTATTTCAGATGGAAGTCCAGAATCTATATCAATGCCAAGTTGTGCGTTGTTATATCTGCTTTTTGCCGATTCTACAACTTGTTCTACCAAAGTAGAAAGAGTAATGTTTTTTGAATAGCTAGTAGATTCTTCTTCCAATTTTGCAATATCTATGGCATCTTTAAGGTTTGTAACTAACCTTTGTGAATTTTTTTTAATTGATGAAACATACTCTGCCTGAGAAACGGATAAATTATCTTCTGCCAAAATTGATGTTGAACCAAGTATAGAATTTGCAAAAGTACGTAACTCGTTTGTAACTTCTAACACAATACTGCCTAATGGCTTCTCGTTAACTTTTGTCGATTTTCCAGTAGCTAAATCCCATATCTGAATTAATGAAGCAATATACTGTGTTACACTTTTTAGTGTGTCAGAATCAACTTGCGAGAAAGGAGTTTTCTTTGCAATTTTCAGAAAGCCCCTTTTACCCAACTGAATATCAAACGCAACACAACTTTCGTAAATTACAAACTCAGAAATTTGCAATTCACAATTTGTATCGTGATGCATTGAAAATTTATTAAAATCATTTTCTAATTTACATTGAGAGCAGGTAAATTCAGAGCCATGCAAATAGTTTTTACGTGCGTTGTTCGATTTTCCAATTACCTTAAAGCCCTTTGTATCCAATAGTTCAAACAAAACTAGTGCCTGAAAGTCGAATTCATTAGTAATATAATTGCATAAATCGTCAGGGAAGGATCCAACACCAGATTTAGCAGAGTCTAAAAGATTATTAAATACATTTAGTGTTTCTATTTTTGAATTAGTAGCCATAAATTTTCTTCTTTTTTTAAACTGTTTCTGTCGTTAAAATATTATTTAAACATAATTATTATTTAAATAAAGTGAAAGTATTATAAATCAATTCTGTAGTTTGAATCGAACTCTTAAGACTTTATTATCGAAAGAGGATGAGATAATTTTAATTTTTCCAATTTCGTTACTGTTTTTTACATGAATTCCAGAGCATGGACAAGAATCAAAATTACCAATATTTATTATTCTTATTTCATCCCCATGATTTTCAGGTAAACCATCTAGCTCAAAATTTCTTTTTGCATCTTCAAAATCCAGTATAGATTCTGTGATATCTAAATTTAAACTAATTGTTTTGTTTATTGCGTTTTGCAAATTATTCCGTTCTTCTTCAGTTAAATTCCTATCAAAATAATAATCACATTTAGATTTTCTTCTTTCAATATGGTTTGAAAAAGAACGCTTGGTATTGAACATTTCAATCATAGTTCTGTTTAAAATATGCTCGGCACTATGCATTGGTGGATAATATTCCTTAGGGTTTGTCGGCACAAAAATTCCTATTTGTATATTTTAGTTAAGTGAGTAATAATTTTTTTTGGAATAAACAGTTGCGTTGTTCCTTCAGACCTTGGTGCAATTTCATATAAATTATAGAAGAAAACTAAACCAGAATCTGTAATTGCAAAATTATTGTTTAATTCAAATTTCTTATTCTTGAACCAATATCCTGCTTTTTCAAAATTTCCATCTTTTATTTTCTTTAATTCGCAAAAAACATTTTTACTAATCTTTTCTAAACTGGATAAATTTTCTTTCGGAATAATATCTGTTATTCTAATCTTTTTTCCAGAAGTAAGATTGAAATTTGCAAAATCAACATTATAAAAGGTGTTGGCACCACCAGTATATATTTCCTCAACTGACTTTAGAGAAATAATATTTTTCATTATTCCCAAAAATAATATATTCGATTTTATATACCAGCCAGTATGATAGTCATCAAACTCCTTTTGAACTTCAATGTAATTCGAAAATAGAGAATCAGATATTTCATCTAAACTTTTGTATTTATCCTCGTTGAACGGAAGGCTTAGTGTTTTACTGATGATGTAATTGTTTATAGAGTCATAAGCAATTCCGTTAGAAATTATTTCTGGAAATGTAATTTTTATTTCGGCACAATCTTCATTAGTGTTACATTTACCATAAGTTTTATGATAAATTTTTTCGTTATACCTTATTTCATTTTTATCAAATGAAATAACCTTTGCTGAATTAGGATTTAACTTGTTCTCTTTAACTTTATTACAGCCTAACAGTAGCACTGTTATAAACAATATAGCTAAAATTTTTTGCATCTAGTTAAACCCTTATTTAATTTTATTTGCAATTCTAAATGAACGCTCTCTGTATATTGCAGCTTCTTTACTTTGTCCATTCTTTTCATGAAAAAGTGAAAGTTCTACAAGAGCGTCATAATGGTTCGGATTAAGATTGAGGGAATTATGTAAATACTCTTCAGCACGCTTTACTAAGTTTAGTTTGTCATAAACATAACCCATTAAAAAATTTAGCTCAGCATTAGCCGAATGGATGAATATAACCTGCTCACCTTTAATCCTAGCATCGGCATATTTTTTATCTTTTATAAGTTCTTTTATTGCAGTAATATTTTCTTCAATATTTACCATAGTTTTTATGCCAAGCTTTTTAATTCTTTCATATCAAAAAGTGGAAGCAAGGTTAAGTTAGCAGATTTTAAGTTTTCAAATGCTTTTTCCTCTCTAACAATAACGCACATTACATAATCAATTTTTGCTCCAAGTGCTCGTAGTTCTTTTACGCTTTCAATAATTTGTCCGCCAGTTGTAACAACATCTTCAACAACGCAAATATTTTTGCCATCAAAATCAGAGCCTTCTGCCAATTTTCTTGTTCCATATTCTTTGGCTTTTTTTCGAACAAAAATTGAAGGCATTCCTGTTTTAAGAGAAATAGCAGATGAAAGTGGAATACCGCCCATTTCTAATCCAGCAAGAATTTCGGTCTTTTCAGGAACTAATTCTTTCATCTGTTCTGCGATAGGACCCAAAATTTCTGGAAGTGATTCAAATTTATATTTATCAAAATATTCGTTAGAAATTGTTCCCGAGCGTAGTAAAAATTCGCCAGTAATGTGTGCAACATCGTAAATCTTTTTCCCTAAAACTTCTCTAGTCATTTCTCCTCACTTTAAAATAATTTATAATAACTTGCAAAAATACAAAATAATCCGTTAACTTTGCCCTTCAATATTTTAATAAAAAGAATTATTTGAAAATATTAGGTTCAAGTTTATATATTTTAAATAAATTGAAGTTTTTGGGAGCAAAAGAGTAAGTATGTCAGAAAATTTAGTAATTGTGGAATCACCTGCAAAGGCAAAGACTATTGAAGGATTTTTGGGTAAGGGTTTTGTTGTAACTTCAAGCTATGGTCATATTAGAGATTTAGAAAAGAAAAATTATGGAATTGATATTGAAAACAAGTTCCAACCGACCTACATTATACCCGATGACAAGAAGAAAGTTGTTTCCGATTTAAAAAGACTTGTTAAAAATGCTAACACAGTATGGCTTGCAACTGACGAGGACCGTGAAGGAGAGGCGATATCGTGGCATTTAAAAGAAGCACTAAAGCTTAAAGATGAAAATATAAAACGAATTGTTTTTCACGAGATTACCAAAAAGGCAATTGTTGATGCTGTTGAAAATCCAAGAACTATTGACTACAATGTTGTTTATGCACAGCAAGCACGGAGGATTCTTGACAGATTAGTTGGTTTTGAATTATCACCAGTTTTATGGAAAAAAATTAGACCATCGCTCTCTGCTGGGCGTGTGCAATCTGTTGCAGTAAGGTTAATTGTTGATAGGGAGAGGGAAATAGAAAAATTTGAAGTAGAAAATTTTTACCGAGTTGTTGCTAACTTTATTGTTGAAGATAAGGATGGTAAAAAATGGAAACTTAAAGCTGAACTTCCAAAAAGATTTAATAATATTAAGGAAGCAGAAGAGTTTTTAAAAGTTTGCCAAATCTCAGAATTTTCAATTGATTCTTTAGAGAAAAAGGCTGTTAAAAAATCCCCCTCGGCACCATTTACAACATCAACTTTGCAGCAAGAAGCAAGTAGAAAATTGGGATACTCTGTTCTAAAAACAATGATGGTAGCTCAAAAATTATACGAAGCTGGTAAAATTACATACATGAGAACAGATTCGGTAAACTTATCCGATGAAGCTTTAAACAATGCCGAAAGTGCAATAAATAGTAATTATGGTAGTAAATATTCACAGTTAAGAAAGTATAAAACTAAGTCGGCTACTGCCCAAGAAGCTCATGAAGCTATTAGACCAACTTATTTTGATAAATCTACAGTAGCAGGAACAAGTGATGAAAAATCACTTTACGATTTAATCTGGAAACGTGCCATTGCTTCGCAAATGAGTGATGCTCAAATTGAAAGAACT
This sequence comes from uncultured Ignavibacteriales bacterium, assembly GCA_947311785.1. Taxonomy (GTDB): domain Bacteria; phylum Bacteroidota; class Ignavibacteria; order Ignavibacteriales; family Melioribacteraceae; genus 1-14-2-50-31-20. The sequence goes on from CAMZLW010000126.1 coordinate 11,710, forward strand.
ATTGTTAAAATTAGTGTTTCAAACAGTAGTGAAAAATTTACTGCTAAAGGCGAAGTAATTAAATTTGATGGTTTCTTAAAAGTATATTTAGAATCAACAGACGAAGAGAATGGAGATAATGACGATTCTACTTTGTTACCTCCGCTTCACGAAGGTCAAAAACTTGATTACAAAAATATTACAGCTACTGAAAGGTTTACTAGAGCTTCTGCAAGATATACCGAAGCAAGTTTGGTTAAAAAATTAGAAGAACTTGGAATTGGTCGTCCTTCAACATACGCACCAACAATTAGCACAGTGCAAAAGCGTGGTTATGTAAATAAGGATGAACGTCAAGGTACAAAACGAAATTACCAAATTTTAACAATTGAACCACAAAAAGATTTAAGTGTTGAAACAAAAAGTGAAATTACTGGTGCAGACAAAGGCAAATTATTTCCTACAGATATTGCAATGCTAGTAACCGATTTTCTTATGGAAAATTTTTCTAATATTATGGATTTTAAATTTACTGCCAAAGTTGAAGGTGAGCTTGACAGCATTGCTATGGGAAAATTAAAATGGGATGAAATGCTTAAAGAATTCTACTTCCCATTTCATGATAAAGTAGAAGATACAACAGAAAATGCAGATAGAGTTTCGGGTGAAAGAATTCTTGGTAAAGACCCTGCAACTGGATATCAAGTTTCGGTAAGGATGGCAAAATTTGGACCTGTTGCACAAATTACTAATTTGGATGACGAAGAAGCAAAGCCTACTTATGCTGGTCTTAGAACTACGCAAAAAATGGCACAAATTACACTTGAAGAAGCTCTAGAATTATTTAAACTTCCAAGAACTGTTGGCGAGTTTGAGGGCACAGAAGTTGTTGCAGCTATTGGACGTTTTGGTCCTTATGTTCGGCATAACTCTAACTTCTTTTCGTTAGGCAAAAACTACGATCCATACGAAATAAAAATTGACGAAGCCATAGAAGTAATAAAGGCAAAGCGTCAAAAAGATATTGATAATACACTTAGAACATTTAGCGAAGACCCAGTTCTAAAAATAGTTATTGGCAGATGGCGACGTCCATACATCAAAGCTGGAAAGAAAAATATTCCACTTGAGAAGGATGTTGATGTCGAAAAATTAACATTAGAGAAAGTGAACGAAATGGTTGAGGCAGCTAAGCCAAAACCGAAAAAAAGAGCAAAAGCTAAACCGAAAAAGAAAAAATAGTGCTTTTTTTATTCTCTAAATTCTGGATGTGTATCAGAATTGATTACTGCTGGAAGGTTTTGGATAACCCTAAAAATTATTCTAAATAGACGCTGAAATATTTAGGTACACTCAATTTTAGGGCTTCAGTGTTGCATAGCACATTTAAGTAAGAATAATTTTTTTTGCTATACTGTTTTCCTTCATGTCAGTTTTCAAGTTGCAAATAAAAAGTGCCATATTATGTTTTCTAAAAGATAATACAAAACCATCCCCCTAATATTGAGTTTTCAAATTTACTTTATTCTTTGTTATGAAACATAATGGACGAAACATCCACTTATTACTCAATAATTGCCACTTTTACTCTTTTTTTTATATAAAAAAAAGAGTAATTTTGTAATTCCAAAAAATCAATATTATTCTCTATTTTGAGAGATAATAATTAATGATTTCTGAATTTTGAAATAGAATTTAACAATTATAAAGAGTTGTGATTCTCTTTTCAAATAAATATACACATAATTATAATTCAATTGTTGGCAAGATAATTGCCAGTATAAAATAAATATTTATTTAATAACTAAATCGAATCGAGGCTAAATTTATGTCTAGAAAAAAAATTATGATTGATGGTAATGATGCTGCTGCTCATGTAGCTTACAAGCTCAGTGAAGTTATTGCAATCTATCCTATTACACCTTCTTCTGGTATGGGCGAATTATCAGATGAATGGGCTGCACAAAGCAAGAAAAACATTTGGGATACAATTCCATCTGTTACTGAAATGCAAAGTGAAGGTGGTGCCGCTGGTGCTGTTCATGGTGCTTTACAAGCTGGTTCGCTTACAACTACTTTTACTGCTTCACAAGGGTTGTTGCTGATGATACCTAATATGTATAAAATTGCTGGGGAATTAACTCCTGCTGTTTTCCATGTTTCTGCTCGTTCAATTGCTGCACAAGCACTATCTATTTTTGGAGATCATTCAGATGTTATGCAAGTTCGTCAAACTGGTTTTGGTTTACTTGCATCTGGTTCAGTTCAAGAAGTTCAAGATTTAGCGGCAATAACTCACCGTGCAACTCTCGAATCCCGTATTCCTTTTGTACATTTCTTTGATGGATTTAGAACTTCACACGAAATTCAAAAAGTTGAAGAGATTACTGATGAAGATCTAAAAGCATTGATTGACCCCAAAATGATTCACGAGCACAGAAGCAGAGCAATGAATCCTGAAAAACCAGTGTTACGTGGAACTGCTCAAAACCCTGATGTTTATTTCCAAGGTAGAGAAACTGTAAATAAATATTACAATGAAACTCCTGCCATTGTTCAAAGTGCAATGGATAAATTTGCTGAAATTACTGGACGACAATATAACTTGTTCGATTACTACGGTGCACCTGATGCAACTCGTGTAATAGTTATTATGGGTTCTGGTAGTGAAGCTGTTAAAGAGACTATTGCTGCTCTTGAAGCTCAAGAAGAAAAAGTTGGTGTTTTGGTTGTAAGATTATACCGACCATTTTCAGCGGAAGCTTTTATTTCAGCACTTCCTAAAACTGTTGAAAAAGTTGCAGTTCTTGATAGAACAAAGGAGCCAGGCTCAACTGGTGAGCCAATGTATTTAGATGTTGTTACAACTGTTGCCCAAGCAATGAATTCATCTGAAAAACCATTTAACGCCATGCCTACTATTGTTGGCGGACGTTATGGATTATCTTCAAAAGAATTTACACCAGCTATGGTTAAAGGTGTTTACGATAACTTGAAATTAGATACTCCTAAAAATGATTTCACAATTGGTATTAATGACGATGTAACTTTCACATCTCTCGATTTTGACCCAGCATTTATTACTGAAGATAAAGATGCAACAAAATGTATGTTCTACGGTCTTGGTTCTGATGGTACTGTTGGTGCTAACAAAAACTCAATTAAAATTATTGGTGGCGAAACAGATAATTATGCACAAGGTTACTTTGTATATGATTCTAAAAAATCTGGTTCAACAACAATTTCGCATTTGCGATTTGGTAAAAATGAAATTACTTCTACTTACCTAATTCAAGAAGCTGATTTTGTTGGGGTTCACTTGTTTGAGTTGATGGATGTTTTTGATGTATTAGCCAAAGTAAAAGATGGCGGTACATTTCTACTTAACACACAATACAGCAAAGATGAAGTTTGGAATCAATTACCAAAAAGAGCTCAGAAACAAATTATTGATAAAAAACTTGATTTCTATGTAATTGATGCTGCTCCTGTTGCAAAAGCTACAGGAATGGGTGCACGTATTAACACAATTATGCAAACATGTTTTTTTGCAATTTCAGGTATTCTTCCTGAAGCAGAAGCAATTCAAAAAATAAAAGATGCAATTCACAAAACCTATATAAGCAAAGGCGAAGAAGTAGTTCAAAAAAACTACAATGCTGTTGATCAAGCATTAGCAAATTTACATCAAGTTAGTTATGGTACAGAAGTTACAAGTGAAATCACAATTTCTGCTCCAGTTCCAGATGCTGCTCCAGATTTTGTAAAAGAAACTCTTGGAATGATAATAGCTGGCAATGGGGATGATATTCCTGTTAGTCAAATGCCTGCTGATGGTACATATCCTACCGCAACTGCAAAATGGGAAAAAAGAAATGTTGGTCTTGAAGTTCCTGTATGGGAAGAAGACCTTTGTATTCAATGTAACAAGTGCGTATTTGCTTGTCCTCATGCTGCAATTAGAGCAAAACAATACGATAAATCAGAATTAGAAAATGCTCCAGACACATATAAATCTGTAACACTAAGAGGAAAAGGTAACGAAGAAGTTGGTTACACAATTCAAGTAGCTGTTGAAGATTGTACTGGTTGTAATCTTTGCGTTGAAGTGTGTCCTGCAGTTGATAAACAAGTTGAAGGAAGAAAAGCTATTAACATGGCTCCTCAATTACCATTACGCGAAACCGAAAGCAAAAACTTTGAGTTCTTCTTAAATCTTCCAGAAGCGGATAGAACAGAACTTAAAATAGAAACGGTTGCTGGTAGTCAGTTCTTAGAGCCATTGTTCGAGTTCTCTGGTGCGTGTCCTGGTTGCGGTGAAACACCTTATGTTAAATTGGCATCTCAATTATTTGGAGATAGAATGATTGTTGCAAACGCAACTGGTTGTTCATCAATTTATGGTGGTAACTTACCAACAACACCATGGGCAAAAAATAAAGAGGGTCAAGGTCCTTCTTGGAACAACTCTTTATTTGAAGATAACGCTGAGTTCGGTCTTGGAATGAGACTTTCTGTTGATAGAGAAACATCTTATGCCTTAGAAGTATTAGCAAAGCTTAAAGATGAAGTTGGGGTTGAGCTTGCAGAAGCTATTGCAAATGCAGATCAAACAACTGAATTAGGAATTAAAGAACAACGTGCAAGAGTTAATGAACTTAAAGCTAAATTGGAAGCTTCTTCTAATCCACTTGCTGCTGAATTATTATCAGTATCCGATTACTTAATTGTTAAGTCAATTTGGATTATGGGTGGTGATGGCTGGGCTTATGATATTGGCTTTGGTGGTCTTGACCATGTTTTTGCATCTGGTGCAAATGTTAATATTCTTGTATTAGATACCGAGGTTTACTCTAACACTGGTGGACAAGCATCTAAGGCTACTGGTATTGGTGCTGTTGCTAAATTTGCTGCTGCAGGTAAAACTCAGGCCAAAAAAGATCTTGGTAAAATTGCAATGGGCTACAAAAATGTTTACGTAGCTCAAATTGCAATGGGTTCTAGTGATATGAAAACTGTTAAAGCTTTCAAAGAAGCTGAAGCATACGATGGAGTTTCAATAATTATTGCAAACTCTCCATGTATTGCTCATGGTTATGATATGAAAGATGGTTTCAAACATCAAAAGATGGCTGTTGATTCTGGTTACTGGCCAACATATAGATACAATCCAGATAATGTTGTTAAGGGGAAAAATCCTTTAACATTGGATTATAAAAAACCAAAAGTATCTGTTGAGGAATATGTTTATACCGAAAACAGATTTAAAATGTTGACCAAAATGCAACCAGAAAGAGCTAAAATGCTTCTTAAGAGTTCGCAAGAACATGTGGATGCAGTTTGGAAAGACTACGAGCATATGGCTAGTTTAGACTTCAGCGATAGAAAAGAAGACTAAAAATCGAGAATAAATTCTCTTATTGTTATAAAAAAAGAGTTACTCATTTTGAGTAACTCTTTTTTGTTTAAATGTTTTGGTTCTACCCTTATTGTTGTGGGTAAAGGTCTAAGTTCCCATGGAAAAATAGTATGGCACTTCTAAAATTCTTAAAAGTTCTATAACCTCTACCAACAGATTTC
>CAMZLW010000127.1 GCA_947311785.1 uncultured Ignavibacteriales bacterium
CAAAATTTAATAATAAATTAAAAAAATCCTCTGAAAACACGGCACACCTTTTTTAATGCAAATTTACTAATTCCACAACAATAAGGGTAGAACCATAAAGTTCTTGGCACAATTGTAGTGCAAAGTTACGATAACCCAAATGCATATGATGATTTAAGTGTAGAACTAATGGGGGTGGTTGCAAGTCAATTAAGCTTATTTATTGAACGCAAAAAGGCAGAGGAAGATTCGTTAAGATTATCTAAAGCCATTGCCCAAAGCCCCGTTAGTGTTATTATAACTAACTCGGAAGGAATTATTGAGTATGTTAATCCACAGTTCGAAAAAATTACTGGTTACACTTTTGAAGAAGCCTTTGGCAGAGATACTAGGCTGTTAAATTCTGGATATCACTCGGATGAGTTTTTTGAAGACTTGTGGAAAACAGTTTTATCCGCAAATGATTGGAGCGGAGAAATATATAATAAAAAGAAAAATGGTGAGTTCTTTTGGGAAAATGTAATTATTTCTCCAATACTAAACGACAAAAAAGAGGTTACACATTTTGTTGCAATAAAAGAAGATATAACTGAAAAGAAAAAAATGGTTGCAGAATTAATTTCCTCAAAAGAGAAGGCTGAACTTTCGGAAAAAATTAAAACAGAATTTCTTGCCCAAATGTCGCACGAAATTAGAAGTCCGCTAAATACAATAATGAGCTTTATCGAATTAATAAAAGAAGAGGTTTCCGATACACTACCCGAGGATTTTAATTATAGTTTTCAAAGTATCGAATCTGCTAGTACAAGAATTATTAGAACAATAGATTTAATATTAAATACAACCGATTTACAGTTGGGCACTTACGAAATTTCGGTTGGTGAGATTAATACTATTGATATGCTAAAGCAAATAAAAAGTGAATACACACAATCAGCTCTAAACAAAGGGTTAGATTTACAGCTCAAGTTGGAATTTAATAGAAAAAAAATAATTTCTGATGAGTATGCGTTAATACAAATAATTAGTAATCTTGTTGATAATGCAATTAAATATACTAATAAGGGCTTTATTAAAATTAGTGCATCTAAGGGTGATAAAAATGAACTAATTGTTAAAGTGCAAGATTCTGGAATTGGAATGAGTAATAAGTTTTTACCAACACTTTTCAATTCGTTTACTCAAGAGGAGCAAGGTTACACACGCAAATACGATGGCAATGGTTTAGGGATGACATTAGTTAAAAACTATTGCAACCTAATTGCTACAGAAATTTCTGTTGAAAGTAAAAAGGGAAAGGGAACAACATTTACATTAGTCGTATCAAATCTTAAGCCTAAACATAAGTGAGCTAATTGCTAAATTGAAACAACATCTTTTTTCTCTTAAGTTGGCACCATTGCCAGCAAATGCGGGGCATGTTGTCTTCTGTATTGCTTATTTTTAATTAGGGTTCCTATTGCATAATCATGGTTAAATTCATCTCGCAAAACAAATCGAAGCTTCAGAACTAAGCGAAATTGAAGAATGTTTTTTTTAATTAAAAGCATCTTTTTTAAAATTAAAAATAACTTTGTCATATTAAAAATTATAATTTTAATATAATAATATTTAATTACTCTTGATTTTAATATAAAGAAAAAGTAAGTTGTATTTTAATGATTTTTAGCTTTTCTAAAAATTATTTCTTCAAAATATACACAGCAATTGGTTGCCCAATGGAAAACCATTATACTGTTCTGCTGGCAACCACCATTTTTGGTTCTCTCAAAACCAATCCTATGTCAGTAAATCTCTGTTAAATTTATTTTTTATTTATGATGGGTAAAATATGAAAGAAAACGAGTTACAGCAAAAAATTCTTACAATATTTAAGAAAGCATCCAGCTTGCCAAAAAATGAGCAAGAAGAGGTTCGCTCCATAATTGCTGAGTTTAGTAGAGCAATTATGGATGAAGAGGCAGTGCAAAAGAGCGAAGAAAATTATAGAAGTTTATTGCAATTTGCTCCCGATGCTTTCTTCCATGGTAATTCAAAGGGGATGATAATAGATTGTAACGAAGCCACAGTTCAACTTACCGGTTATACTCATAGTAAATTGCTAACAATGCGTATGGACGAACTCTTTAGCAATGCTATCCTAAAAGAAAAACCATTGCAATATGCTTTACTAGAAAGTGGCGAAATTATTACTTCAGAGAGGGAGCTAACAAAGAAGAACGGGAAAACAATAATTGTTGAAATGAAATCCAAGAAAATGGATGATGGAACATTACAATCTTTTATGCGAGATATAACTGACCGAAAACAATACATTAAAACTATGCGGGATAGTAAAACCAAATACCAACTTGTTGCCGATAAAGCTTCTGATGTTGTTTGGTTAATGGATTTAGAAGGAAAAAATCTGTTTGTTACTCCATCAATTCTAAAGTTTACTGGCTTTACTGCCAAAGAATATGTTAAGCAAACTATCAATGAAATTTTTACAAAAGAATCTGCTCAAAAAGCGGAAGCTATTTTTAGCAAGGAGTTGGTAAAATATAAAACTAAAAAAAACATGAGGGAGCTTGCTAAAAAAATTATACTTGAATACAAATGTAAGGATGGCAATACTAAGCTTGGTGAAGTGTTAGTTACACCATACTATGATGAAAAAGCCTGCTTAACAGGAATACATGGAGTTACTAGAGATATTACCGAGCGAGTTAAGTCTGATAATGCTCTCAAAGAAAGTGAAGAACTTTTTAAAAATCTAACACAGTTAAACGCATCTGCTGTATTCATTTATCAGGATGATAAATTTGTTTTTGCTAATAAGTCAACAGAAACTATTTCGGGATATTCAGAGAAAGAATTGCTTGGAATGAATTTTTGGGATGTTGTTCATCCAGATTCTGTTGAGTTGGTAAAACGGCGTGGAATAGAGAGGCAAAATGGTAAAAAAACTATGGATAGATATAGTTTTAAAATATTACGAAAAGATAAAAGCGAAGCATGGATTGATTTTACTGGTGGAAGTATTATTTGGAAAGGGGAAAAGGCTGGTATTGGTTCTGCCTTTGATATTACAGGAAGCAAAGCTATTGAAGAAGAATTGATTAAAAGTAAAGAAAGGTATTATTCAATATCAGACTCTACTTCTGATTATGTATTTAGTGCATTAGTTCCAAAAGAGGGAAATAGTAAAATGGATTGGGTGGGAGGTTCATTTCAAAAAATTACAGGATTTAAGTTAAAAGAATTTCTAGATACAGGAGGCTGGCGAAATCATCTTCATCCAGAGGATGCTATTGTTGATATTGAAGCATATAATCAACTTATGAAAAATAAAAAAATTGAAATTGAAGTAAGAATGTTCAATAAAAAGGGAGATGTTCTTTGGGTTAGAGTTTTTGCAAAACCTATTTGGAGTAAAGAAGAGAATCGTGTTGTTGCAATTCATGGAGCAGTAAAAAATATTTCTGATGAAAAACAAGAAGAATTAGTTAGAGAAATTCAATTAAATATTGCTGAGGCTGCAGTTGAACATAGTAGCGAGGATAAATTTTTTGGTGTTATCAAGAATGAGTTAGTAAAACTAGTTGATGCTAGAAACTTTTTTATAGCTTATTACGATGAAGAAACTGATTTGCTACAAGCTGTTATAGATAATGATAAAGAAAGTGTAGAAGAGTGGAAAGCAGAAAAATCGATAACTGGAATAGTGATAAAGAAAAAGAAAAAAATCTATATTAAAAAACAAGAAATACTAAACCTTAAAAGGAAAAAAGAAATTAGAGTAGTTGGTGATATTCCAGAAGTGTGGTTAGGAATTCCTTTGCTCATTGGGGGAAATGCAGTAGGAGCTTTTGTTGTTCAAAGTTACGATGACCCAAATGCTTTTAACAAATTAAGTAGAGAGTTGATACAAACAATTGCTAGCCATTTAAGTCTGTTTATAGATAATAATAGAATTAAAGAGGTTTCAAGTAAATTATCAAAAGTGATTATTCAAAGTCCAGTTAGTGTAATAATTACAAATACAGATGGAGGTATTGAATATGTAAATACTAATTTTGAAAAAGTTAGTGGATATTTATTTGATGAAGTTGTTGGTGAGAATCCTAGAATATTTAAATCAGGTTTTCATCCAGATGAGTTCTACAAAAATCTTTGGGATACAATTTTGGCAGGTAATATCTGGCAAGCAGAAGTATTTAACAAGAAAAAAGATGGAACCCTATTTTGGGAAAAAGTTGTTATTTCCCCTATAGTTAATAGTAGAGGAAAAATTACACACTTTGTTTCGCATCAAGAAGATATTTCTGAAAAGAAAAAAATATTTGATGAAATGGTAAAAACAAAAGAAAGGGCAGAGAAATCGGAAAAAATGAAAACTGATTTTCTCACGCAAATTTCTCATGAAATTAGAACTCCTGTAAATAACATTTTAGGTAATGTAGGCATTCTTAAGTCTGAAATAGATGATAAACTATCAGAGGAAGTTGCCGATAGTTTTTTTCTAATAGATAAGGCTGGAACAAGGCTAATACGAACAGTTGATCTAATAATTAATTCTGCAGATTTACAATTAGGCAATTATTACATAGATATAAAAAAAATTAATATTGCTGATTTGCTTAATCAAATAAAAGTAGAATATACCGAATCTGCAAATAATAGGAGTCTTAAATTCACCGCAAAAATAGATTTTAAAAATAGAATAATATCTTCTGATGAAAATGCATTAATTCAAATAATTAGTAACTTAGTAGATAATGCAATTAAATATACCGATATAGGATATGTTAAATTAATTGCTACAGAAAGCACAGAAAATAAAATAATAATAAAGATTAAAGATTCTGGAGTAGGAATTAGCGAAGAATTTATTCCAAAATTATTTGATTCTTATTCGCAAGAAGAACAAGGCTACACTAGAGGATATGATGGAAACGGACTAGGGCTATTTCTTGTTAAAGAATATTGTGATATTATTAAAGCAGAGATTTCAGTAACAAGTAAAAAGGGAATTGGAACTACTTTTACATTGAAAATTACTAATTTATAATTTTCTATAAAAAGGATAGGTATTCAACCTTATTTTTTATTCAAAAATCTTAAAATTAATCTCCTTTAATAAATCAATTAAATAAGTTAAAGTCTCCTCGGGCGAACGGAATTTATTTTTCATTTCAATTTTCATAACTTTTTCTGTTTGTTTAAAATGAATATCCTGTGAATACTTAGAAACAATTAATTCCATAAAATTTTGAAATTTTGTATTATAAAATTCTTCCCTATCGGCTTTGGGCATTACTATCGTAATTCTATCTCTAAGTGCTACAACCCGTTCCATTAAAGTGATTGATGCATAATATCGTAAAATAGCTGCAAGAATTAAACGTTCAATTATTAAAGGGATTTTCCCAAATCTATCATTTAAATCTTCTTTAATATCTTCAATCTCTTCAACTTTTAGAATTGAAAACATTGCTGTGTAATAGCTTAATCTATCCGATTGATCGGGCATATAAGTTTTAGGAATCCCAAGTTCAAAATAAGTATCAATGGTTGGTTCAGAGCGTTCCAACATTTTTGGTAAGTCCTTAAACTCATCCTTAAATTCGCTTTGTTTTAATTCATCAACAGCTTCATCCAATAGCTTCACATACATATCAAACCCAACAGTATCAACCGTTCCGCTCTGCTCGGTGCCTAGTAGATTTCCTGCTCCGCGTATTTCTAAATCGCGCATAGCAAGATTAAAGCCACCACCTAAATCTGTATATTCCTCAATTGCCTGTAAACGTCTTACCGCTTTTTTACTAATTGCCTTCAAAGATGGGACAAGAAAATACGCAAATGCTTGTCTGTTAGAGCGTCCTACCCTACCACGTAACTGATGAAGTTCGGCAAGCCCAAACCTATCGGCTCTATTGATAATTATTGTGTTAACGTTAGGAATATCAATGCCAGACTCGATAATCTTAGTTGCAATTAACATGTGATATTCGTTGTTCATAAAATCGTAAATTACTTTTTCAAGTTGGGCTGGTTTCATTTGTCCATGAGCAACTGCAATTTTTAGTTCTGGAATATGGTGCTGAACGTAAGCTGCAATTTTATCTATGGTTTGCACACGGTCGTGAATAAAATAAATTTGACCACCCCTATTTAGTTCTTTCCTTACGTACTCGCGTACTTTAACAATATCAAATTTTTGAACAGAAGTATAAATTGGTTGTCGGTTTAGTGGTGGCGTAGAAATAATTGACAAATCTCTTGCTCCAAGTAACGAAAGATTTAATGTTCGTGGAATTGGAGTTGCAGTTAATGTAAGAGTATCAACATTAGCTTTAAGCGAGCGGAGTTTTTCTTTTGCCATAACTCCAAAACGGTGTTCCTCATCAATTATTAACAATCCTAAATTATTAAATTTCACATCTTTAGATATTAAGCGGTGGGTTCCAATTATTATATCAATTTCACCTTTAGCTAATTGGAGTAGAACTTCTTTTTGTACCGATTGTTTTACAAACCGCGATAAAACCCCTATTTTTACTGGGAATTGGTTTAGTCTATCTTTAAAAGTATTAAAATGTTGCTCGGCAAGAATTGTTGTAGGAACAAGAATACCAACTTGTTTACTATCGCTTACTGCTTTAAATGCTGCACGAATTGCAATTTCAGTTTTGCCAAAACCAACATCTCCGCAAACAAGTCTATCCATTGGGTTCTCGCCCTCCATATCCAATTTAATTTGTTCCGTTACTGTGGTTTGGTCGGGAGTATCCTCATAAAGAAACGATGCTTCAAGTTCTTTTTGAAAAACTGTATCTGGGCTATACTTGAAGCCTGGCGTGGCTTTACGCTGTGCGTAGAGTATAATCAAGTCGCGAGCAGCTTCTTTTATTTTTCCCTTAACTTTCTTTTTTGTGTTTTTCCATTCGTTACTACCAAGTGTAGAAAGGCGAGGATGCACATCGTCATTTGAAGAAAATCTTTTAATAAGAGAAAGGTAGTTTAGATTTACATAAACAATATCGTTATTTGCAAAAATAAGTTTTATCGATTCTTGTTCAATTAAACCAATTTTAATTGTTTCAAGTCCAATATATTTGCCTATCCCAAATTTTTCGTGAACTACATAATCGCCACGTTTTATAGATGCAAAATCTTTTGCTTTTGTTTTTCTATATTTTGTTTTAGTTGTTACTCTAGTTCGGTAAGGTTTATTAAAGAGCTGATAGTCAGTAAGCACTAGCAGTTTATCATCTTTAACAATAAATCCAGATTTTATTGGTAGCTCAATTATTTTAATAATTCCAGAATCAATTAGCAAACTAATTTCATTTTTAAAATCAAATAGTAAATCCAAAAGCCGTTTACTTTGGAATTCACTTTCGGTTGTAATGATTATTTGAAATTCTTTTTCAGCAAAATCACTAAGCATAGTAAAGAGTAAATCGAAATTTGAATTAATAATTGGGGCTTCGGCAATAGGAATTATATGTCTATTTGCATCGCCAATTTCTTGTTCAATAATCCATTTCACATTTTTTGATAAAATATTTTCAAGTGAAATTTCAATAGTATCGCTATCGTCAGTATCCTCAATGGTTTCACTATTTATTGATTCAGAATTATGCTCAAAAATTTCATCTTTTAAATCATCGTCCATTAAAGTATCATCAACTATGGTCGCTACTTTTTTCTCTTTTGGGGTAAACATGAAATCTAAATCTGATTGAGAAGCAAACACAAAAGTATTTTCCAAGTAATCAAAAATATCGCTTGAGTTATCAATTTCTGTTGGAGTAATTTTAGGTGCTAAGGTAACTCTATCGGTTTTGCTAGATGAGCGCTGGCTTTCCGAATCGAAGTAACGCATGGATTCAAGAAAATCGCCATCAAATTCAACACGGCATGGATGCCTTTCGCTATATGACCAGAAATCTATTATTGAACCCCTAATAGAAAACTCTCCAGGATTCCCAATAAATTTATGTCGTGTATAATCAAGCATATCAAGATATTCTATTAAGTCATCGTAAGTTATTTCACTTTCTAGAGAAATAGTTGTTGTATCTTTTTCTAGTGAATTTCTAGGAGGTACCTTAACGCTCAATATTTTGTATGTCGAAATTAATATGTATTCATTTTTCTGATTTAATGTTGTTATCTTTTCTTGAATGGCATCATGAGAAAACTCATCTATTACAATTACTTTTTTTTCAAACCCTAATATTGAAAGTTCAACCTTAAATTCATCTGCTTCTTTTCTGTTTGGAAATAATAGAACAAGTTTTTTCTCCTTGCTTAGTGTGGTTGCTACAAGAAGTGCTTTAACAGAGCCTGCAAGTTTGGATATATATTGAGGCGATTTTTTCTGAAATATATTTACTAACTCTGTTATAGAATTAAGTGCTGGAAATTTATTGATAAGTATGTTTTTCATATGTTCTAATTTAGATAGTTAAATTTCATGTTCAAGAGTATTAAGCCTATGATATAGGGCGAAACTTTTTTTGCGAAGGCTCATATTTAAACCCACAAAAACTTCCGCAATAAAAATTGGGAAGTGTTGTGTAAAGATAGTGAAGTATGCGTTAGAAAAAAACAAACTACATTTACAAGTTTTAATAGAAAGCAAATAATAGTATTTTTGTAAATCGAAATTTCGAAAATAGGAATACAAAATGGGATATTTAAAACCTTTAAGACATAAAAAACTATTACCTGAAGATTTAAAATTTATATTTAATCAAGAAATTGATAGTGAAAATTCAGAAAAAGGAGATGCCCCAATTATTGGGCAAGAGCGTGCATTAAAAGCTCTTAGGCTTGGTGTAGAACTTCGCAAACAAGGTTACAATATTTTTATTACTGGTTTATCTGGTACGGGTAAAACCTCTACAGTAAAAAAAATGCTTAAGACTCTTCAGCCAAATTGTACAGCACTAAGCGATTATGCCTACGTTAACAATTTTGATAACGATAACAAACCTATTCTACTAAAATTTAAAGTAGGTAAAGCAGTAGAATTCAAAAAAGCAATGCTACGAAGTATTCTATCAATACAAGAACAAATTATGGATACTCTTGAGTCTGAGTCATACGCTCAATTAAAGCAGAAACTTTTTAAAGAATTCGAAGTTTCAAAGGAAGCATTGTTAAAACCGTTTAATAAAAAAATTAAAAAAGATAGCTTAACTGTAGGGCATATAAAGGATGGCGAAAATATCCGTATGGATATGCTGGCAATTATAAACAATAAACTTTTTCCCTCTGCATCATTTGGCGAGTTAATAGAGAAAAAAATTATTACAGAAAAAAAAGCAAATACCATTTTTGAAAAGTATCAAAACAATTTAAATGAGTTTAAAAAAATCTATAAAGAGACATACAAAATAGGTTTGCAATTTAACGAAGCCCTTGAAATTCTTGAGCAAAATTCGGTGAAACAAATTGTTGTTACAGTTTTGGCTGACCTGAAATCAAAGTTTCGTGTTACTGGGCTTAGCAAATATCTTAAGATGGTTGAAGCCGATATTATAACCAATCTTGCTTACATTAAAAAAGCAACGTTTGGAAATAATGTAGATGAAAGCCAAGCTGAATACGATTATTTAAGAAACTATGAAGTGAATGTTATTCTTAATAATTCAAAACAAAAAGGATGCCCTGTAATTGTTGAAACTTCGCCAACGTATCAAAACATTTTTGGTGCAATAGAAAAATATAACGATGGCGAGGGAGGGTGGTTTTCTGATTTTACAAGTGTTAGAGCAGGGGCCTTGCTTAGTGCCAATGGTGGATATTTAATTCTTAATGCGTCCGATGCTTTTGCAGAACCTGGAGTTTGGAAATCGCTAAAACGCGCTTTATACTACGGCAGTATGGAAATTGAAGATAAGCATAGCTCTTACCAAGCATCGCCAAGTGTAATAAAACCTGAAGCAATTGAGATTAACACAAAAATAATTCTTATAGGAAGTGCATATACTTACTCAATGTTATCTGCTTACGAAGATGATTTTAATAAAATATTTAAGGTAAAAGCAGAGTTCGATTCTGAAATGAAGAGGAACGATTCTAACGTTTCAAAATATGTTGAGGTTTTAAAAAATCTGATTAAAGGTGAAAAGCTCAAAGAGTTTGATACAACTGCAATTGCTCAAGTGCTAGAGTATTCTGCACGATATACTGATTCTAAAAATAAGCTAACTACACGTTTCTCTTATATTATGGATATTCTACGGGAGGCTGATTTTTGGGCAACAGATGTAAGTGCTAATAAAGTTTCAAGTTATCATGTAATGCAAGCCTATAATTCTGCACGCGAGCGTCATGGATTATATGAAACAAAAGTAGATGAAATGTTTGAAGATGGCACGATGATGATTACTACATCGGGCAGTCGTGTTGGGCAAATAAACGGATTGGCCGTGTATGGAGGCGATAGATTCTCATTTGGTAAACCAACACGCATAACTGCAACTGTAGCTCTTGGTAACGGACAAATAGTAAATGTTGAACGCGAGGCTGGGCTTAGTGGAAGCACTCACAACAAAGGGGTTCTTGTTATCACTGGATATTTAAAAGAGATGTTCGGAAAAAACATACCACTCTCGTTCAATGCTAGCTTGGTTTTTGAACAAGGGTACGGAATGATTGATGGAGATAGTGCATCTATAACCGAAATTGCTGCACTGCTTTCTGCCATGACGGAAATTCCGATTAAGCAATCTTTTGCAATTACTGGTTCAGTAAATCAAAAAGGAGATATCCAGCCTATTGGTGGTGTTAACGATAAGGTTGAAGGATTTTTTGATTTGTGTAAATCACGTGGCTTAACAGGAAAAGAAGGTGTAATAATTCCTATTCAAAATGTGCAAGATTTAATGCTTAAGAATGAAGTAGTTGAGGCTGTAAAGGAAAAGCAATTCTCCATTTATGCTGTTTCTAAAGTTGAAGATGCACTAGAATTATTGATGGTAGTTAAGGCTGGCAAAAAGTTAGCAAGCGGACATTACCAAGCAAATACTATATTTGGTGAGGTTGAGAAAAAATTAAGAGAAATGAGACGTAAGGTTACTCCAATTAAGCAACAACAAAAGGAAGAACCTAAAAAGAAAAAAATATTAGAAAGAAAAAATAGGTAGAGTAAAAATGGCAATTAGAAGAACAAAAACAAAAATTTTAGCAACTCTTGGGCCAGCAACTGATAGCGAAGAAATGATACTTCAGCTTGTGGATGCTGGGGTAAATGGATTTAGATTGAACTTTTCACATGGTGATAAGGATTATTTTGATAACCTTTTTAGAATTATCAATAATGTATGTGAAGAAAGGAAACTACCAATTCCAATTATTCAAGATTTGCAAGGACCAAAAATCAGAATTGGAAAACTCAAAAAAGATAAGGTTAAAATTAAATCTGGCGATAACATTGAAATTACTATTGATAAACTTGATGGTGATGAAAATATTATTTCAGCCTCTTATCAAGAATTAGTTAAAGATGCACAAATTGGTGAAATAATTCTTATTGATGATGGATTGATAAAGTTAGAAGTAATAAAAAAGAAAGAACGCTCTCTAATCTGCAAAATTATTGAAGGTGGTAAACTCAAGCCCAAAAAGGGGATGAACCTTCCTGGAATGAAATTAAGCACGCCAGCATTGACTGAGCAAGACAAAGCCAATCTTGAATTTGCATTGCAATACAGAATTGATTTTATTGCACTCTCGTTTGTGCGTTCGGCAAATGATATTGTGGAACTTAAAAAATGGTTAAAAGAAAAAGGGTATGAAAAACCAATTATTGCAAAAATAGAGAAACCAGAAGCTGTAGAGAACTTTGAAGAAATATTAAAAGTAGCCGATGTAATAATGGTTGCACGTGGTGATTTAGGTGTAGAGATTGACCCTCAGCTTGTTCCAGCAATTCAAAAACAAATTATACGCCGTTGCAACGAGGTGGGTAAACTTGTAATAACCGCAACGCAAATGTTAGAATCGATGATTACAAATCCAATTCCTACAAGAGCAGAAGCCTCAGACGTTGCCAATGCTGTGCTTGATGGCACTGATGTGGTAATGCTCAGTGGTGAAACGGCTGCTGGCGAATACCCAATTAAAACTGTTAAAATGATGCGTGAAATATTACTCTCTATCCAATCGCAAAGAGCTTTTTTACCCACTGTCAAATGGGAAACACCAAACGATAAAATTGAAAATATTTTTGATGCTACTGCAAAAAGTTTTGGTCAAATAGCTGATCAAATTAATGCTGATGCAATTGTTCTTTTTACTCATCAAGGACGCCAAGCTATGAGGATGTCTAAGTATAATCCTACTGCAGATATTTATGCTTTCTCTGATGATTTTGATGTTTTAAACTTTCTAAATCTTCATAAGTCTATTACTCCACATTACTTAAAAAATATTAATGACGAGAACTATTACCTCAATAGGTCTATTGAAATTCTGAAAGAAAAGAAATTTGTATGTGATGGCGATTTAGTCCTTTTTGCAGCGGGTGCACCTCTTGCAGAGGTGGAAAGAAAAAGTTGGGTAAGATTTAAGGTGGTTTAGGAAAACGAAAACAAAGGAATAATTGTTATCACTAAATTTTTATTGTAAAAGCTACACTAGAAAATTAGATGTTAAAATTGTTGGATTAGCACCAATAACTGTTAATCCAGCAATTTTAAAATAGCACGAAGAATTTAATAAACTTTAATTTTTCCGTTGCCTCAAAACTTCGTATAGTATTATTCCAGTTGCCACCGATACATTAAGCGATTGTGTTTTACCCAGCATTGGTATGCTAATTAAGTGATCGCAATGTTCTGTAATACTTCTGCGAATTCCTTTCTCTTCGTTACCCACAACAATTGCAACTGCACCTTTGTAATTTTGTTTGGTATAAATTTGGGAATCTTTTCCGAGGGATGAGCCGTAAATCCAAAAGCCATTATCTTTTAATTGCTCCATTGCTTGAAACAAATTTGAGACTTGTGCAATTTTAACATACGATAATGCACCAGCAGAAGTTTTTTCAACCGTTTCGTTTAGCGGAGCAGTATTGCGTTGAGTAATAATAATTCCATCAACCCCACTTGCTTCGGCACTTCTAAAAATTGCACCCATATTGTGCGTATCTTGAATTTCATCTATAATTAATATTAAAGGGTTATCACTTTTTTTTGATTGAGAGATTAGTGTTTTAACATCCCACATATTCAAATCATTAATGAAAGCTATTACGCCTTGTGTATTTAACCCCTTTTCATTTTCTTTAAATTTTTGCGGAGAGAGCTGAGATACTTTAATTTTTTTTCGCTTTGCAACATTAAGAATTGTATCAATTACTCCGCCCTTTTGTCCAAAGGATATCATAATTCTATCTATCTCGTTACCAGAATTTATTGCTTCCAAAACGGGCTTTCTTCCTATAACTTTTCTCATTTTATCATTTCCAAAGCAATTTCTTCTTGCGTGCCATCAGCCATAGTTTTTACAACTGCAGTTCCACGTTCAAATTCTTCGCCTCCAATCATTATTACCTTTGTTGCCCCAATTTTGTTTGCCTCACGCATCTGAGCTTTAACACTACGTTGTGTGTAATCGAACTCAACAGAATTTTCAACACGCAATTTTGTAGCAATTTCAAATACTTTTCGATTCAACTCCTTATCCAACCTCACAATGTAATAATCTATTTTTGGTGCTATTTCTGGAATTACTTTTTCATTTTCCATTGCAAGTAAAATTCGTTCAATGCCAGCAGCAAAGCCTACACCAGGAACATCACGGTCGCCAAGTTGCTTTACCAATAAATCGTAACGCCCACCACCACATAGTGCCGATTGTGAACCAACACTTCTGCTCACAAGTTCAAAAGTTGTGTGAGTGTAATAATCTAAACCGCGAACTAATTTTGGGTCAACTTCAAAAGGCACGCCAGCACTGAGCAACATTTGTTTTACTTCTTCAAAGTGTTCAAGCGATTCATCATCCAGATGCTCAATTAACAATGGTGCGTGGTCCATAATTTTTTTGTCATCCCTATTTTTGCTATCAAAGAGACGAAGTATATTTGTTTCATATCTCTTTTTACTTTCATCCGATAGTTCGTTTATCTTATCGGCTAAATATTCTTTCAATAATATTTTATAATTTTCGCGCGACGAAGGAATTCCAAGAGAATTTATTTTAACAATAAAATTAGATAAACCTAATTGCTTCATTATTTGATAAGCGAGGATAATCATTTCAGCATCTAGTGCAGGGCTAGTGCTACCAAGGGCTTCAGCACCAAACTGGTGAAACTGGCGGAAGCGTCCTGCCTGCGGGCGTTCTTGACGAAACATGGGCGATATGTAAAATAATTTATTTAATTGCGATTGTTTGTCGAGCGAATGCTCTAACAACGCACGCACAACCGATGCTGTCATCTCTGGTTTTAAAGTGATGCTTGTTTCACTTCTATCAATAAAAGTGTACATCTCTTTCCCAACAATATCGGTCGATTCCCCAATACCACGGCTAAAAAGACGAGTCTCTTCAAATATTGGTGTGCGTATTTCCTTGTAGTTAAAGGAGTTCATGGCATTGCGTACAACACCCTCAAGGTTATTCCAATTAGGAATTTCTTTTGGCAGTATATCTTTTGTGCCTGTTATTGCTTTTATCATAGTAGTAATTTTGTGTTGTGGATACTAAAGTTCTAAATACTTGCTATCTTCTTCATCAAATATTTGAAGAATTTCCTCGCTACTTTGAGCGTTAGTAAGTTTTTCTCTTACATTTTCTTGGTTCATTATTCGTGAAATTCTGCTTAGCATTTTTAAGTGTGGTCCAACCGAATCTGCTTGCCCAATTAATAAAAATATTAAATTAACTGGTTTGCCATCAAGTGCGTCAAACTCAATAGGATTTTTAACCAAGCCAAAACCAGCAACCATTTCGGTAACCATATTTGTTTTGCCATGCGGAATTGCGAATCCGTTGCCAACACCAGTTGACATAATTTCTTCACGTTCAAGAACAATGGTACGGACTGTATCAAGATCTAAAACTCTCGAATCTCCAATGAATATATCTATCATCTCATTTAAGATTTCTAATTTATTGGTTCCCTTAAAATCTATTATTATTTCTTCTGGCTTTAGTATGTCTGTAATTTTCATTTTATTTTAGTCTTAATTTTTAAATCAAAGTTTTCCTTTATATATGGAAATTTAAGTATCTGCTTTTTGTGGAAAATTTTATTTTGCAAACTGCTCTTTTTTTCATCTTCCAAGTTACTGAAGCCATTATTCTATTCCCAATATTTTTTCTACTCGTAAAATCTATAAATTTAAACGAGAGTATGTAGGCATATTTTATTTCCCCATTTCTTTTCGTATTTATAGGCTAAAGCTCATTCCCATCAACACCCAGCACAGCAATATCCAAATCTGTAATTTCTTTTAGTTGTGGCATCACAATATTTTTATCCCCAACAACTAAATAAATTAGTTCATCTGTTATTATTTTTTCTTTAGCAGTGGCTTCGATTTCTTCTTTTGAGCAAGATGTAATTCTTTCAATGTAAGTATCAAAATAATTTTCTGAAAGATTGTGCTTAAGCATTGATGAAAGATGATGTGCAATTTGTGAATTTGTTTCAAACATTGCTGGAAAGCGTTTTATTAAATACGATTTTGTAAACTCTATTTCACTATCAGTAATTTCTGTTTTTATTCCGGCAATCTCTTTTTTAATTTCCTTAATTGCTTCACCAGTATTTTTGCCATTAACTGACGTTGCAATTTCAAAATTGCCAGCATCCGAGTGGTATGTAAATCCAGAATTTATTCCATACGTAAATCCTTTATCTTCGCGCAAGTTGAGATTTAATCTGCTAGAGAACTGTCCACCCAAAATTGAGTTTGCAATTGTTTTTGCAAAATAATCGGTCTCATTTCTCTTATCGGAAATATGTCCAATTCTAATTTCCGATTGTGCAGCATTATCTTTATGGATAAAATAGAATTTGGATTTTTGTTTTAACGGAACTGCAATACTTTTATTCTCTATCTTGTTTGCTGTTGTTACAAAAAATTTGTTAAGTAGCAATTGCAAATTTTCAAGTTCAATACTTCCAACAATAACAAGTTCAGTGTTATTAGGCGTAAAGTGTTTTTTATAAAATTGGATAACATCATTGTTTGTAATTGATGTTACATCACTAATATTTCCAATTGTTGGATTTTTGTAATATGTATCAGCAAAAATAATTTTATCAAAATTTGAAGTTGCAATATAAGATGGGTCATCGTTATTTTGTAAAATTTTTGAAGTTAATTTTTTCTGCTCACGTAAAAAGCTATTGTTGGTAAAGCTGGGGGATTGATTAACGAGGGAGAGTAGCTCAAGTGAGCGTTCAAAATTTTCGGCTAAACTTAAAAGTGTTAACCCAATGCTATCGTTTCCAGTTCCTATGTTAAAGATTGAGCCAATAGATTCAAACTCGTTATCTAACTGTAACGAATCGTAATCACCAGCTCCTTCGTCTATAAGCATCGAGGTTAAGTGAGCTAAACCGCCTTTGTTTATTGGGTCAAACTTACTACCTCCGTTTACAATCATATTAAGTTGAATAATTGGTAACGATTTTTTTTGAACAAAAAGGACTTTTATCCCATTATTCAAAGTGAATTTATTAAACTTAGGAAGATGAAATTCTATTGTCCCTTTCTGCTTAGGAGGTGCACTTCGGTTAATCTTCATCTTTATTCTCCTTTGGAACAATATGTAATTCAACATAATTATTTTTTAAGTATTTGTTAGCAACATCTTTTATTGAACTTTGTTTTAATTTTTTGAAGCGACCTAAATCGTAAACAAATGAATTTGGTTCTCCAAGATTTGTGTTATAATTATTTATCTGATTAACCAACGAATTTAAATTTTGAAGTGAATAAATAAATGAGGATTTTACAGTATTTATAGAACGGTTAAATTCTTTTTCTGATATTCCGTTTGTCATTACCTCGTTTAACTCTGTTTGGATTTCATTTTTTAATTCATCCAAACTCACTCCAGGCTTAGCTGTTGCAACAACTATAAACATCCCAGTTAAATTTGCTGAGTATTGAAAGCTTGAAACATCTTGGGCAATTTGCTTTTCAAAAACAAGCGATTTGAATAAACGTCCATTTTTTGAGCCAGTTAAAACATCGGATAAAACATCTAAGGAAGCATCATCATCTGTGTATAGCTCAGTTGTTTCCCACGTTAAATAAATTTTAGAAAGCTGAATACTATCTTCGTGAATTATTTTTTTGTTTTCGGATAATTGGGTTTTAGGAATTACAATTTCTGGAATTGTTTCTCCTTTAGGTATTTCTTCAAAATACTTTTTAACTAGTTCTAATACAGAATCATATTCAATATCGCCACCAATAACAAGGCTTGCATTGTTTGGCGAGTAGTATGTTTTGAAAAAATTGCGAACGTCATTTAATTCAAATTTTTCAATGTCTTTCATCCAACCAATTGTAGGCCAGTGGTATGGATGATTTTTTGGAAAAAGATTTGAAAAAATAATTTCCCACGATAAGCCATAGGGCTGATTATCGTAACGCTGACGGCGCTCATTCATAACAACATCTTTTTGGTTATCTAATTTTTCTTGAGTAAGTGCTTCAAGTAAAAATCCCATTCTGTCAGATTCTAGCCACAGTGCTAACTCTAACGAGTTTGTTGGAACAGTTTCAAAATAATTTGTTCTATCAAAACTTGTAGAGCCATTTAAGTTTCCACCAGCTTCTTCAATAAACTTAAAATGCTTTTCCTTCGGAACGTTCTCGGAACCTTGAAACATCATATGTTCAAAAAGGTGGGCAAAACCCGTTTTGCCGTTGGTCTCATTGGCTGAGCCAACTTTATACCACAAGTTCACTGAAACAATTGGTAAACTTTTATCTTGGTAAAGAACTACTTCAAGTCCATTTTTTAAGGTGTGCTTCTCATACTTGATGTCTAAAATATCATTCATATATTATCAATTTAAATGTTCGGAATAATTAAAGGCGTAAAGATAACCCTTTTACATGAGAAAATAGAATTGTTATGTGCATGTTTTTTGCAAATAAAATTATTTTAGTAAAAATTCAATTCGTTCTAACTTGCCATCAATACTAGGGCTTGGTGGGATATTAAATATTTTACATAGCATTGGATAAACATCAATATTCCATAGAGTTCCAACACTATAGCCACTCTTAAAACATGGACCCGTTGCTAAAAAAACTCCGTGCATATCCATATTGTTGTTATCAAAGCCATGATTTCCTTTATCAGAATGTTTACTGAGATCTATAGTTTTTACATCGTTTATAATTGACCATCCATGTTCAGCAACTAAAAGTAGCGAGTATATATTTTTGTTTTTGTTAAAGTGATAATAGCGTGGCAAGTCATTTTTTCTGTACAACTTGAAATGTTGTTGATTCCTTTTTAATTTTTCATAGATTAATTCAAAGTCTTTTTCGTTTGGCTCAATCATAGCAAGGGGTTTGATACCTCCAAATTTATAGTTAAGCCCATAAAGGATGTTTTTAATACTGACAATTTTTTTATCGCTTATTTCAGTCATGCCATGGTCTGATACAAAAATAATATTTATACTATCTTTCATCCTAATTTTGGAAAGCTCATTATTCAAATATCCAACTAGTGAATCAAGTCGCTTAATTGAAATATTAATTTCATGTGAATTTGGTCCGTATTTATGACCGTATGTATCCGTATCGTGAAAATATAGTGTTATAAAATGGGGACGTTTACTCTGTGGTAGTTTTAACCAATCTATAACACCATCAATTCTTTTTTTATATGGAAAATTGTGCATATATTTTTTGTAGTATGTGGGACGCCTGTTTACATCGTATAATTCAGAGCCTGGCCAATAAAAACTTGCTGTAACAATATTATTTTTTTTTGCTGTTTCCCAAAAAGCTTCTCCCTTGTACCATTTCGGATTTCGTACAGCATCTTTATCGCTGAGTTGATAAACCTCTTTTGTATCGACATCTTCAAATTTATTAAAAATTATTCCATGATTTTCTGCGTACATTCCGGTAATAATTGAAATATGGTTTGGAAAGGTTTTGCTAGGAAAAACAGGGCGGAGGGAAGAAGCTCTAACTCCATTTTTTATTACCATATCTAAATTAGGCGTGATATTTCTATTTAAATAATCCCATCTAAATCCATCGAAGGAAACCAGAAGAACATAGGGCTTTGGTTGAGCCGTAATAATTACAGGGAGTAAAGCGATCAGTAGAAATATTTTAATTAAGTAGTTTTTCATAAGCTAGAACTCAAAAATTGCAAAACAATTATCAGTAAAATTAAGTATTATAATTAATAAAGCCTTATTAAATTAATATTAATTAGTAAGGATTACTTAGATTTTTTGCAGTAGTTAAGTTAAAATTGCAGAGCAAAGCTTACATTCCACCAACGCTCTCGGCCATACCAGACAAGGGCATTACTCTTTGAATGGTTTTCGCCGTCAATGGCATCAATAATTAAATTCCTATTATTTAGTGCATTGAAAAGATGAAATACCAAACTAATATTTTTAATAATGGAATTAGTAAAATTATAATCTGTTCCAAAATGGAAATTGGCAATAAATGAATTTGGCAATTTCCAGCTATTTATTCCTTGTTCCTTTTTGTCCATACGGGCAGTAGGGTCAAACTGGGCATACTGATTTGCGAAATAATTGAATTCTGGAGTTATAAAAATATTAATATTACTACTAATATTTGTTTTATAGTGAATTGACATTGATGCGGTAGTCATAGGGAAACGAGGGAGAAAAGTTCCTTCAATATAGCTTAAAATATATTCTACTTTTGTTGGATTATCCTCAGGCGATTTTGCAGTTAAAGCATTACTTGTAAAGATGTTTTGGGAAACTGATAGCATTCCGTTTATGCTAAGAGCATTTGTAATACTATACTGCGATTCTAACTCAACCCCAATGTGGCGTGAGTTTGCTCCTGAAATATTTAAGAAAAAGAATTGCCCAGTAGCCCAATCTTGCTGGGTTTTGTTGAATGCTTTATTTTCCCAGAGTGTATAAAATGTATTTATATTTAATAGAAAATTTTTACTTGCAAGACCATACCCAAGTTCAATACTAAAGATGTCTTCGTTAGTAACATTCTTAAATTTCTTATTACTATAATCAAAAACATTAAATGAAATTGGTGGTTTGGAAATTACTCCCAAATTAAGATAAACATTATTAAATTTATTAAAATTAAGATTTATTCCACTCTTTAGTGAGTAGCCAATAAAATTCGCCCATCCAGTTTCTCTGTTAGGGTCATTTGTGGCGTAGTTAAAATAGTCAATTCTGTTATAGCTAGTATGCGAAAGGGTAGAATTAAAGTATAGCGATAGAAAATTATTTTTTAATTCATATTGAATAAATCCACCAAAATGTTTTGCAAAGCTATCGGCATCAAAATCAATTTTATCGTTTTCGTAAAGTGGATACTGGTTCATATTATCAAATCCAGCCCAGCCAATTGTATAATTGCCACCAAGTAGGTTGCTTACTTGCTGATGATTATTGGCTTTGTAATATCTGTAATCAATTCCAAATGTATAAGTAGAATAATTATGCGAATATTTAATTGTAGAAAGAAGACCAAACCACTGATGCGTATGATTAAAAAAGCGTAGAGCATTTTCTGTTTTGTTTAATGTTGTGCTATATGTTGAATCGATATTGTTAGAGTTGTGCTGGTACTCCTTGTCAAAATCAATTAGCCCATTATCGGTAATTCCAAACTGAACCCACGGTGGCACTGTGCCTCCGCCCTTGCCAGGAATGAAGTAGAGAAGATTAGATAATAATAAATTGTTATTTATTTGCCAATTATGGTTTAAGTTTATAGTTGGATTATGATACTCGTTATCTCTAATATTTAATGGTTTACCTTGCAAATATCCCCAATCGGCATTGTAACGTTTGCCACGTTTTTGCCAAGTAGAAATATTTTGGAGCGTCATCCTTTGTCCGTGATTTTGAGGTGAGCCAATTGCTTGTAGCTCAAGCGAGTGATTGCCTAAAATTCCACCAATCCCAACGTAGTATGTATATTCGCTAAGTGCGGTTTGGTCAGCATAGCCATCCCAATCTTTTTTGCTTAGCAATCCTGTAATAGCAAGTTTGCCTGGAATTATATGATTGTTAAATGCAACTGAAAATTTTCTAAAATTATCTGAACCTACTTCTGAACGAATTTTCACAAAATTATTGTTTGAATTTACACCAACCGTTTTGATATTTACTAAACCTCCTACAGCTGTTGAGGAATATGGGTTTGCTGTAAGTCCGCGTTGCACTTGGATGTTTTCAACCACATCACTTATGCCCGACCAGTTGGACCAATACACCTCGCCATTTTCTGGATTGTTAATAGGAATTCCATTAATCATTACAGCAAAATGAGTGTGTTCAAATCCGCGCATATTCATACGCAAATCGCCAGTGCCACCACCTTGTTGCGAAATATAAATACTTGGTGTTGATTGCAAAAGATGCGGAACGTCTTGCGAGCCAAGGGTTTGCTCTACATCTATATTTGTCTTCTCGGAAAAGGCAATAGGAGTTTCGCGTAATTTTGCTTTAGTTGCTTTTACAATTGTTTCGTTTAAAAGAATTTCCTTTGGAGTAAGTTTAAAATCAATGGTGGAACTTTCTTCTAAATTGTAATTTTTAGTGAGTGTTTCAAATCCAAGAAAAGATAGGGTAATACTTAAGTTACTTTTAGTAAGATTTTCAATTGAATAAAATCCAACCTCATTGGTAGTTGTTCCAATGTTTAATTGCTTAATAAAAATGTTACAATTTGGTAATGGCTTGTTGGTTACAGAATTAGTAACCGTTCCCTTAAGAGTTAAGGTTTGCGAGTTTGTAGTTGTTGCAAAAAACAAGATGAGGAGAAATCCCCAATAAGATAATTTGTTGAACACTTCATATATCCTTTCCGATATATTTTTATAAATAATTAAATTTGATATTTAAATTTATAAATAAAGAGTGGGATATCTAAATATAAATTTTATACCACCCATATTTTTAGTATAAATATTTATCTTTTTTTGATATTTATATTGATGGAGTTACTATTGTTTTATTGTCCTCTATAATTTTAGCGACTCAATATCTTTCAATCCATTTCCAGTAATTAATAGAAGAACGGATTTGCTTTGTAATTTATTTTCATTCAATAAAATTTTATACGCTGCGTATGTGGCTGCACTAGATGGCTCGCACAATACTCCAGTTGCTCTAATAAATTCTTTTTGACTCAACAATATTTTTTCATCCGAAATTGCAATTCCCTTTCCACCACTATCTTTTATCGCTTTTGCTGCCAAATGCAAGTTGCGTGGTGCACCTGCTGAAATACTATCAGCTAATGTTGTAGCTGGTTGATATTCAAAAACATTACTGTTTATATATCTAACAATTGCATCGCTTTTTTCTGATTGAACTCCAATAAGTTCTGGCACTTTTTCAATCCATCCAAGTTTTAGTAACTCTAAAAATCCTTTGTAAATGCCTGATATAATAACACCATCTCCAACAGGAAGAATTATTACTTCAGGAATATTTCCCTCTGTTTGAATAAAAATATCATATGCCGCTGATTTTTTCCCTTCGATAGTAAGTGGGTTGTATGCAGTATTTCGGTTGTACCAATTATTTGTTTTGGAATCTTCAAGGCATTTGTCAAATGCTAAATCGTAATCACCATCAACCACAACAAGGTTTGCACCGTATGCTTCAATTTGTAATCGTTTTGCATCGGGAATGTTTTTGGGAACATAAATATGAGATGTTAAACCAAGTCTGGCACAAATACCAGCTAATGATGAACCAGCATTTCCCGTTGAGGCAGTAGCAATTTTGCCAATGCCCATTTCTATTGCCTTTAATGCAACAAGCGATGAAGCTCTATCTTTGTATGAGAGAGTTGGGTTTCTTGTTTCATCCAGTATTAAAAAATTGTTATTATCAATGTTAAAATTTAATAGTGTGCTTGAAGGGAGAGTAAGTCTCTTCAAAACTGAATTGTTAATATTTGAAAAATCAATTGGCCATAGTTCTGGATAGAGCCAAAATTTACCCGACTCAAATTTAAGGAAATTTTCACGTGAGATAATTTGCTTAATAGAAGTGTAATTATACTCAATTAACAGTACACCCTTAAGTGGTTGGTTCTTCTTGGCACTTCCACATTTTGGACAAAGGTAATGAAAGTTTTGTTCAATTTTATTTGCGTCAAATTCTGTTTCGCAATCTGTACATTTATAAATATAGTTATTCATAGAAGTATTAATAATAATTCAAAAAATAATTTTGTTCTTAATCAAACTTAACTAATAAAAAATAATATGGAGCATTTTTTTTATAGTTGTAGGAGGCTTTGTAAAACTCAAAAATATGCATCATATTTGTGCTACGCTATGCTCTCGAAGTAAGATTGCTGAGTCTCTCTGTATCTATTAGTGTAAATTCAGAATAGCTTTTAGGTTATGCAAAACCTTCTTTTTTTATCCAATAAAAAAATATTCCTAATTTTGCCCTTGATTTTATTTTAACGTTTATTCATCTTGGAAGTCAAATTGAAATAATAAGGCATAAAATGTTTAAAAAGAAAAATACCCTTTTGTTTTTGTTTGTTTTAGCATTGCAACTTAATGTTGCACAAACAGGAATTGCAAAATATGCTGGTGAGTTTATGGCTATTGGCGTTGGTGCAAGAGCTCTCGGAATGGGTAGTGCACAGGTTGCTGTTGTTGATGATGTAACATCTGGCTATTGGAACCCTGCTGGGTTGGCACGTATGAACTATCCACAAGTTGCTCTAATGCACGATGAACAATTTGGCGGACTTGTAAACTACAATTACGCTTCGGTTGCAATTCCATACGGTAAAGATATGAGCTTTGGAATTAGTGCAATACGATTAAGTGTGGATGGAATACCCGATACACGCAACGCCCTTGTTGATGCACGCACAGGCAAAGTGATTTTTGATATAAACAATCCTAATGCAAGAATTGACCCAAGTAAAATAACAGAATTTAGTAACACCGATTGGGCGTTTTACGGAACATTTTCTAAAAAGCAAAGCGAAAATTTTTATTGGGGTGCTAACATAAAAGTTATTAGCCGCACCATTGCTGAGTATTCTGCTCTTGGAATTGGTTTTGACGTTGGTGCTTTATACGAACCAGTTGATAATCTTTATCTTGGTGCAAACTTAATGGATATTACAACAACCCTTGTTGCTTGGGATGGCGGAAACAACGAGCTTATTTCTCCTACCGCAAAGCTTGGTGTAGCTTACGGATTTGAGTTTCTTGGAGGAACATTTTTACCCGCACTCGATTTAGATATGCGTTTTGAAAACCGTCAATTTGCATCAACCGTAAATGTTGGACCAGTTAGTTTGGATGTGCGTGCTGGCTTAGAATATAATTTTAGAAATCTATTTATGATTAGAGCCGGTTACACGGATGTTAAGCAATTTACACTTGGAGCTGGTGTTAGGCTTCCAAAACTAGAAATTGATTACTCGTTTGCAAGATTTTCTGGAAATGAAAGTGATGTACTCACAACAGATGCTACACACAGAATTTCAATTATACTTACTCTTGAAGAACCAAAATTTATGCGAGATGGATTGTAATAAATGAAATGTGAAATAGCAAAAGTGAATATTGATAATTTTAAAATATTAAAAAAACTCCAGCATTATGTTGGAGTTTTTTTATTTCTACTTTTTGTAATTTCACTTTCAAGCTGTAGCTCAAATAAATATTCGCAATCAGAAATTAACAAATACCTTTCTAACAATAGGGCAAAAGCTAAAACTTCACCAATCTCATTTCTTGTACCCAAAGGCTGGCGCGTTGTTGATGCTAACAATAAAGCGTTTATCGATTTATGGATTTTACGTAACGATTTAAAAGTATCTTTAAGTTTGCTTCCTTTCCACTCTAACTCTAGTTCAAATAATTTAGAAGAAAACCTCAAATCGAGCATACTCTTTCAAAAAGCAAAATATAAAAATGAAATAAATATTCTAAAAGAGGAGCCAATAAAACTAAACGGAAAAACAGTGCTTCCTTATAATTTTTCGGTTAAAGGAAAAAATTATAGGGTTATATTATTTGAGCATAAAAATGAATTTTACGAGCTTACTCTCTTTGGAGAAAACACAAATATCAAAATTGAATATTTTATTCAAGAGCTTGTAATATCATCTGCTAAATAATTTTGTAGTATTAATAAATACAACTCTATAAATTTCCACCGTCCTAAAAAGGTTAACTTGAAAGAATTAAAAATATGACTTCTCATTAATCCTTAAACCCAAATAATGCATTAGAATAACCAATTAAAATAATAAATTCTATTAAACCCAGTAAACATACAGGGTTTAACCCCACCGTAGAGTTTCTTGTTTTTCACCCAAATGGTGTTTTTACATTTGGGTAAAAAGCTTAGAAACTGTTAAGCGATTATGCAATAATGATTTTCTATTGCATAATGCGGGTTAAATATATTTCTCTCTCAAAGCAACATTTCTTAATTTAAAACATCTCTTAATTAAACAAACTAAAAGTGTGTGAAAAAAGAATCCAATAATATAGTAGAATTTACAATTGCGTATAACCGCTATAAACTTGGCGTTTATAATTATGTTCTTAAAATGGTTGGAAACAAAATGGTTTGTGATGATTTAATTCAAAATATTTTTCTTAAACTCTTTGAAAATATTAAATCAATTAAAAATAAAGAAAGCATAAAATATTGGATTTACACCACAGCTCGTAACGAAGTTTACACATACTTTAGAAAAAAGAAAATTGATATTACAAAATTTGTAACAGAAGATGTTTCAGAACTTGAAGCAAAATCGAAAGAAAATATTGAATATCAATTTGAATTGAAAGAGATGAAAAATTTAATTATCAAGGAACTAGATAATATTTCAATTGAGCAAAAGGAAATTTTTCTGTTAAAAGAGTATGGTGGATTAAGCTACAAAGAGATTGCAAATATTTCAAACATTGAGGAAAATTTGGTAAAGAGCCGACTATATAAAACACGACAGAAGTTAATAAACAGAATTTCTAAAATAATATAGATTATTAAAACGGTTTTGTGAAAACTTAAAAACTGTTATGATTAATTCTTAAGATTCTGAAACAAGTTCAGAATGACCTTTTACACAGCAACTTAAATAGAGTAGTAGGTTAACAAAAGATAACTATAAGGAATAACTTTTCTTTGAGGTAAAAAAGTGAGCAACGAAAAAATAAAAGAACTAATAAACAGATACTTCGATAACGAACTTGACAAAAGCGAAGAGGTATTTCTCTTTACACAACTTTCGCAAGTTGAAGAAGCACGAGAATATTTTAAACAAATGAATGTGCTAAGTGAAAATATGCGAAACACATTTGAAGATTTCCCTCTCAATTTGGAAGAAGATATTCTTAATTCAACTGTAACAGGAATACAAAAGCAGAATAAATTTTCATTTAATATTCAATCAATTTTAGGTTACGCATTTTCGGTTGTGTTATTAATAATCTCACTATTTATCTACACACAATCGCTCGAATATAAAGCGAATATTAAAATGAACATCCAGCAAATAAACCAGCAAAATAAAATGTTACAAATGATGTTCAACGCATTACCCCCAGTTGAAGTTAAAGCAAAATTTACAAACGATATAATAATTAGACCAACAATTTGAGGTTGATATGAAGAAGACAATTTTAGTTTTATCTGTAATAGTAATGTTATTTGGTTGCAAACAGAAAAACAAGATAGAAATAATCCCAGATTATGACAGAAATTACTATTCGGTAAATATGGTTGAGACAAAAGCGAAATGGATTGGAAAACTGGAACCTTATCCATTTCAAAGAATAATTGAAGAAATCCACAAAAAAGAAAATCCTAATGAAAATGTCTTGTATCCAATTTACTTACGGTACTATATAAATGAAAAAGGTAAAATAGATAAAGTTAAAATATTAAGACACAATTTAGATGTAGTAAGTAGAAGAAATCCAAACCCTAAATATGAAGAAAAAATATATACAGATATTGAAAAACTAGTAAAGAAAGCATTACCCATAATGACAAAATATGAATTTACACCTGCCAAAACCAATGGTAAAGTTGTTAAAACCAGAGCCGACGTTAAACTAATTTACATTGGAAATAAAAATGGGGAGGTGGGTCTTGATGAAACCAAGATGCGAATAGAACATCTTGTTTCTGATTTTGATAAATCTGTTGAAGGTATCTTTTTTGTTGCCGTTGAAAAAATGCCCGAACCGATTGGAGGAATTAAAGCAATTCAAGAAGGCATTGTTTATCCGGAATTGGCTAAACGTGCCGGAATAGAAGGACGTGTCTATGTAAAAGCTTATGTTGATTCGACAGGAACTGTAGTAATGACGGATCTTTTAAGGGGCATTGGTGGTGGATGTGATGAGGCGGCTATCAATGCAGTTAAAAAAGTAAAATTCATTCCTGGGAAGCAAAGAGGAAAGCGAATGAATGTGCAAGTAACTGTACCAATACTATTTAAGTTGGATGATTCTCAAGGAACAAAACAAAAAAGTAAATCAAAAATTGTTGGCAAATGGGAAGGAAAAGCAGATGATAATGAAATTATTAGAATAACATTTCTTAGCAATGGTGACACAGAATTATATAAGAGTAAATCTGGTAGGTTTAATGGGAAAGTTACTGGAGCTACTTTTTGGCCAAAATATAAAATAAATTATAATATAAGTCCCTATTCACTTGACTTATTATTTAAGTCTAAAAACAAAGAGATCGTTCAAAAACTTTTAGTAAAGTTCAACAGTAATGATAATATTATTCTTGGCTTACCAAAAGAAGTTAGTATAAGACCGAAGAATTTTAACAAAGAGAATATTAGTGAAACTTGGAAATTAAAAAGGGTTTATTAAACTACTTAAAAAACTAAAACAAAAAAGGAGAAAAGAGGTGTAAGATGCTTATTTTTAGATAGTTAAAAAGAAAAATATTGCAAACAAACACCACTTTTCAGATGGTTAAAAATACAAAAACCTTGGGACATAAAGTTAAAAAAATAGGCTATAATTTTAGTG
>CAMZLW010000128.1 GCA_947311785.1 uncultured Ignavibacteriales bacterium
TAATATATTAATTTAGTAATAAAAAAAGTATAAGGCGACAAATGTCATACTCTACTTCCTTGAATAACAAGGATACAAAAACAGAAACAAATAATATTGAAAAAATAACAAAAGACCTTCTTCATTATTTCCCGAAAACAATAAAACATTTTTGGTTCTTTATAAAAGTGAGTGGGTAAGACATAAAGGGTTAACTAAAGAGAAATCAAGTTTAGCAGTAAGCAAATAAATAATAGTCTTAATAGTGTCAGTTTTTTTATACCCTCTAGCTTTTGCTTTTGCTGCTATAACCGCCCTTTAATAATTCATTATCAACAGTTCTTTACCAATGGGTTTTGTTGTATTGTCTCTTGCCGAAGCAAGTGCGGCGTGTTTAACATTTGCCTTTACTTCTATTCGATAACCCTTATACAACTCTCTTACAAGTGGATGGTCGTAATAGCTAAGAACAAACTTACCTGAAATACTTTTTAGCACCTCAGCAAGTCTCTCATGGTCGCTAACTCTGAAATTCACATTATCCTTATTGTAGTAGAATTCTGTATCAACATACGGAGGGTCAACATAAAAGAGAGTGGTATCTCTGTCATATTTCTTAATTAACTTTCCAAAATCGAGATTTTCAATTTGGACTTTCTTTAGCCGTTTATTAATTAAACTTGGAACTAACCAAAAAAATGTAAATTACAAAAAGCAAATTAGAGAAAAATGGAAAAATATTAGAGAACTATAAAACTCAAGCCTACAAAGGGCTTGACACTTGCCGTGCTGTTTTCGGACTGATATTATTGCCTTCGGTGAACTACTGAAGTTTTATCCATGAATCGCTGTTGAAATTCCAGATTTTAGTCTTGTGCTTACTTTTTCTATATATTGTATTGTCATTAAGTTAATTTTTAAGGCTGCGTCCTATTACGCACAGCATTATTAATTGAGTAATAACCAAGCAGATTGACCGCTACGCTAATCAACAGATTAACTTGTGTTGAGTAGAAGCAATAGTCAGTTACCTGGACGGTTTATCTGTAAAAATAATAAAATTTGCTGAGTTAATTAGAACTAAGTTCTTCAAATTTAACTATCTGCTCATTAAAAAATCTTTAAAAGTTGCAAAATCACTGGAAAGGAATATAGACTTTTTCTCTTTTGAAATAGATTTTTGCAAAGCTTCTGGAATTTTAATAGTAATATCTAAGGCATTTTCGACAGTGTCTTTAAATTTTGCTGGGTGAGCAGTTTCAAAAACTACAGCAGAATAATTGTCAATTTTTTCTTCTGTAACATATTGCTCTAAAGCCAGTAAGCCAACGGCTCCGTGTGGGTCAATTATATAATTATATTTTTTATTTATTTCTTTTATTTTTTCAATTGTTTCAGAATCGTTATGAGTATTTGATGCAATATCCTTTAAGATAAATTCGTGTTTGTTATAAAGTGATTGAATGCGTGCAAGATTACTTGGGGCACCTACATCCATTGCGTTTGATAGGGTTTGAACTGATGGGCGAGGTTCATATTTTCCACTTTTCATAAATTCTGTAAAGATAGAATTTGAATTTGTAGCACCAATAAATCTTGAAATTGGTAATCCCATCTTTTTTGCAAACAAGCCAGCGGTGATATTTCCAAGATTTCCAGATGGGATTGAAAAAATAATTTCATCCACTTTATTTTTAATCTGTTTGTAGGCATTAAAATAATAAAATGATTGTGGAATTAACCGAGCAATATTAATTGAGTTAGCAGAAGATAATTTCATTTTGGCATTTATTTCATCATCTACAAAAGCAGCTTTTACAAGAGTTTGGCAGTCATCAAAAGTTCCATCAATTTCTAAAGCTGTAATATTTTTATCAAATGTGGTTAGCTGCTTCTCTTGGATATCGCTCACTTTTCCGCTTGGATAAAGGAGATAAACATTTATTCCGTCAATTCCGTAAAAGCCAGATGCAACAGCACTGCCAGTATCGCCAGATGTTGCAACAAGAATATTAACGTCTTTATTTTGATTACGCAAAAAATAGCTCATTGTACGAGCCATAAATCTAGCACCAAAATCTTTAAATGCTAATGTTGGTCCGTGAAATAATTCGAGGATAGAGATATTATTATCCAATTCTGCAAGTGGAGCATCAAAATTTATTGCATCATCAATAATATTTTTTAAATCGGTAGTTGGAATTTCATCTTCTATAAATAGTTTTGCAACTTCCAAACCAATTTCTTGAATGGAATAATTATCTAAGTTATCAAAAAAAGTTTTTTCTAATTTAGGAACAAACTGTGGCATAAATAATCCACCATCTGGTGAAAGTCCCTTTGTTACTGCCTCTTGGAAAGATACTTTTAAGTTGTTATTGCTTGTGCTATAATATTTCATACTTAACCTAAAATTAAAATTTTAAAATAACCGAGATTAATGACGGAAAGTTACATAATTATGGGTGAACCATTTCGCATTCAGCAATTCAGAACAAAATTTAGAAATTCCTGTTATTTACTTAATTTAACTATTAGCATTTGTAAAAACTTAAAACCGTTGTCTTTGCTTCGTGTAAAGAGTTACAGTAAATAGTGCAAAATTAACTTTATACAAAGCCTTCATTTAGTTTATTTTATCTAAATACCCTTTGGCTTTAAGTAACTCAGCGTTTAGAATTGTTCCACCAGCAGCACCACGTACTGTGTTATGCGAAAGAACTATAAATTTATAATGGAATAATGGGTCTTCACGCAAACGCCCCACAGAGCCAGCCATACCATTTTCTAAATCTCTTTGAAGTTTTGGTTGTGGCAGGTTATCCTCGGCAAAATAATGTATTGGTTTTATCGGTGCAAATGGTAGTTGTAGTTCTTGTGGAACACCTTTAAAATTATTCCAAGCATCAATTATTTCCTCTTTAGTTGGTTTGTTTTCAAACTCAACTTGCACAGTTTCTAAATGACCATCAATTACAGCAACTCTGTTGCATTGTGCACTAATCTTAATATCGTTTTCAAAAATTACTTCGCTATTACCAAGTTTACCAAGAATCTTTAATGGTTCTGTTTCCATTTTTTCTTCTTCGCCACCAATAAAAGGAACAACATTATCAATAATATCCATACTTGGAACTCCTGGATATCCGCCCCCAGAAAGGGCTTGCATTGTTACAACATTAATTTTTTTAATTTTGAACGCATCGTGAAGTGGTTTTAAAGCTAAGACCATACCAATTGTTGAACAGTTAGGATTTGTAACAATACCACCTTTGTATGGTTGTTTATCAATTAACGAAAGATGTTCGGCATTTACTTCTGGAATCATTAATGGCACATCTTTATCGAAGCGATGGTTACGCGAATTTGAAATTACAAAATATCCAGCATTTGCAAAATCTGTTTCAATTTGCT
This sequence comes from uncultured Ignavibacteriales bacterium, assembly GCA_947311785.1. Lineage (GTDB taxonomy): Bacteria > Bacteroidota > Ignavibacteria > Ignavibacteriales > Melioribacteraceae > 1-14-2-50-31-20. The sequence continues at coordinate 3,394 of CAMZLW010000128.1, forward strand.
CGGCTACTGAGGAATCTAATCCTGAAAAAATTAATTTTGATTCGTAATTTGGAATACATTTTTTTACTTCTAATTCAGAAATATCTTTATTCAACGGACTTTTCATAATCCAATTTGCTGCATCTTTATATTTTTTACCAGCAGAACGCTCGGATGCACCAAGTTCTGCAATTTCAAACCAAGGATGATTTTTTAATAATTCAATGAATTTTTGACCAACACTACCAGTTGCACCGAGTATTCCAACTTTTATTTTCTTTTCCATTTATTATCCTTTTCCATTAACTATTTTTAAAATATCAGTAAGCACTCCAGATGCAGTAATTTCTGCACCAGCACCGGGTCCTTTTATTGTAAGTGGAATATCGTTATAATATTTTGTTGTAAAAGCTACAATATTTTCTGTGCCAACCAAACTGCTACACGGATGCCCAGCACCAACAGCTTCCACCTTTACTGTTGCTACTCCATTTTCGTACTTTGCCATATATGCAAGAACTTTGTCTTCTTTTTCGGCACTTTGTTTCATCTCTTCAAAGTGCGAATCGTAGTTGTTTAATTTTTCTAGAAACTCTTTTACATCTTTTACTTTTTGCAATTCTTTTGGAACAAGATTTTCAACTTTAATATCACTTAATTCAATTTCTTCTCCAGTTTCTCGTATAAGTATAAGCAACTTACGAGCAATATCAAGTCCGCTTAAATCATCGCGAGGGTCAGGCTCTGTAAATCCATTTTTCTTTGCAAACTTAACTACATCCGAAAATTTCTTTCCATCTTTTAGTGAGTTGAAAATGTAGCTCAAAGTTCCAGAAAAAACTCCTTCAATCTTAATTATTTCATCACCATTTTTAATTAAATCTTTTAATGAATCGATAATAGGTAGTGCCGCACCCACGTTTGTTTCATATCTAAATTGTGATTTACCTTTTTTAGCAGAAGTTCTTAACTCATTATAAAAATCAATTTTATTTGAATTTGCAATTTTATTTGGTGTTACAACAGAAATACCACTACTAAGAATATTTGAATATTCCTTTGCTAATACAGGACTTGCAGTTGCATCCACTAAAATTGAGTTTTGCAAATTCATCTCAATCATTGAAGTAATAAATTTCTTTATATCAGATACTTGTTTAGAACGCGATAATTTTCGTTTCCAATCGGTAAAGCCAATCCCCTCTTTAGTAATAACCATTTTGGCAATATCAGCAAGACCAACTAAGTTAAAACTAATATTTTGTTTCTCGTTTAGTTTGGAAATTTCTTTAGCAACAATATTAAGTAAAGCTCCACCAACTACACCAGTTCCTACAACAAAAAGATTCACTATTTTTGTTCCTTCGCGAAATAGCGAACGATGGAGTACATTTAACGATTCAACCAATTCATTTCGTGAAACAACTAACGAAACATTTAATTGTGATGAACCGTGAGCAATAGCATTAATATTTATGTTAGCTTCTCCGAGCGATTCAAATATTTTTCCAGTAATTCCAGCTGTTTGGCGTATATCTTCACCAACTACGGCAATTATTGATAAATTATCTTCAACTATAACTTCATTTATTTTCCCGTCAGCAATTTCATTTTTGAACTCATTTTCAATTGCTTCTTTTGCTTCGTTTGTGTGCTTTGGTAAAATTGCTAAACAAATACTATGCTCTGATGAACCTTGAGTAATTAAAATTATATTAATATCTTTTGCAGCCATTGTAGTAAATAATCTTGACGCAATACCAGTAACCCCAACCATACCACCACCTTTAATTGTAAGTAGTGCAATATCATCTATGGAAGAGATACCTTTTAAATTAAATTTAACCGTTTTATCACGTTTAATAATTACAGTGCCTGGATACTCTGGATTAAAAGTGTTTTTTATTCTAATTTTAATTTTACCTTGTAATGCAGGTAACATTGTTGGTGGATGAATAACTTTAGCTCCAAAATGAGATAGCTCCATTGCTTCTTCGTAGGTTACAGCTTTTAGAGGATAAGTATCATCAACCTTGCGTGGGTCGGCTGTTAAAATTCCATCAACATCAGTCCATATTTGAATTTCCTCTACTTTTAAAGCTGCACCAAAAATTGATGCTGTATAATCGGAACCACCTCTGCCAAGAGTAGTTATCTCACCATCATCGTTGGAAGCAATAAAACCAGTAACAATCTGCATTTTATCAGCATGCAGTTTAAAGTAGGCTTTAATGTTTTTGTTTGTTTTTTCAAAATCGACTTTAGCATTAATAAAATTTGAATCTGTTTTTACTAAATCGCTTGCTTTTAGAAATTCACTTTTAATTCCTTTAGCATTAAGTGCCTGCGAAATAATAAAACATGATAAGCTTTCACCAAAACTAGTTAAGTAATCGTGCGTACGTGGAGTTAATTCTCTAAGCAGAAAAACACCATTTAACATTCCAGATAAATCTTCAAAAAGTTCGTTAACATACTTTAATGATTTTTTTCTTTTAGTTTTTGGAATTAGAGCCTCAATTGTTGAAATGTGTTTTTGTTTCACTTCATCCAATAATAAGCTATAATTATTATCGCTTGATTTAGCTAATTCGCCTAACTTTATTAAGTTATCCGTTACAGTTTGAAATGCTGAAAATACTACAGCAATTCTTTCGGATTTATAACTTTTTAATATTTTAATTACATTTTCAATTCTCTCAGGTGAACCAACAGACGAGCCACCAAACTTTAACATTTTCATTGTATTATTATTCGCTTATATTATTGTTTTATTCGTAATTCACTCCGTTTTCGATGCAATATCTAAAGTAAGTGAATATTATTAAAATTTAGAATGCCAAATATAACGGTTTAATCTTAAGAGGGCAAATTTAATTGATTTGTGAATATATTGAATATGGAGATATCAAACAGATGATAATAGTTGCGGGGCAAGACATGAATCTTTTGCTACCGTAGGAGATTCCTGTCTTGACAACAAAAGAAGTTGCCAAACCGGAATGACTGTCTTATTTTGTATATAATTTATGTCGATTTATATCAGTAAGATTAGTACTTAAAACCGATAAGACTAGCTAACAGCACCTTCCCCAATTTCAATAAAATTACGAGAAGCATTCATTTTGGTTTTTAATCCCCAAGGAATAGTTAAATTTTGCTCAACATGACCATGTTTTACATTGTAAATAACTGGTATTTTTAAACTTCCAAAGTAATCGGAGATAACATCATTGAGTGTTAGCGATGGTTCATCCTTATCTTTTATATAGCAGTCAACAAATCTTCCAATAATAATTCCATTAAGGTCTTTAAAGCCCTTAGTAGCATATTTTAATTGATAAAACATTCTGTCAACACTATATGGCTCTTCGTCAATTTCTTCTATTAGTAACATAGAATTTTTAAAGTCTGGTTGATAAGGTGTACCAAGCAAAGAGGTGATAAGCGATAAATTTCCACCAATTAGTTTTCCTTCACCACGACCTTTGGTTAAAGTATAGAAGTTTTCATTATCTGGATTTGCGAGTTTTCCAATTTTTTTTGTGGATGTAATCATTTTCCAAAAATAATCTTCCGTAAATTCATCAACTTCATCTTTCCAAAAGTCAACTGCGAGCATTGGTCCAGCAAAAGTAACTAATCCAGTTTTTTTAAGAAATGCCATTTGAAGTGCAGTAATATCACTATATCCAACAAATATTTTAGGATTTCGTTTAATAAGTGGATAATTTATTTTGTCAAGCAATCTTCCACTACCATATCCACCGCGGACACTTATTATAGCTTTAACATTTTTATTTTTGAACATTGAGTGCAAATCGTCGAGACGTTCTTCATCGGTTCCTGCTAAATAACCATGCGATTTTTCAACATTTTTGCCAACCTCAACTCGATAACCTAACTTTTCGAGGTAATTTACGCCTTTTTCAATTTTGGATAAATCTTTTGGAAGTGAAGCTGGAGAAATAATTCCTATAACATCGCCCTTGTTAAGTTTTTTCGGTTTAATTACTTTCATATTGTCTCAATTTGTTACAAAATAATCACTTAGGAAAATAATAAAGAATTTAGGTTAAATCAAATAATGTTAAAATTAACTAAAAAAGCAGAATACTTAAAAAACTAAAACAAAAAAGGAGAAAAGAGGTGTAAGATGCTTATTTTTAGATAGTTAAAAAGAAAAATATTGCAAACAAACA
>CAMZLW010000129.1 GCA_947311785.1 uncultured Ignavibacteriales bacterium
AAAGTAGCTAAAATGTTTAATAACCACTTGGAGGGCGTCTGTAATGCAATGGTAGAAGGTTTTTCAAATGCTATGGCTGAGAGATTAAATGGAAAAATTCAAGAAGTGAAATCTGTTGGTAGAGGTTACAGAACTTTTAAGAATTTTAGAAGTGCCATACTATTTTTCCATGGGAACTTAGACCTTTACCCACAACAATAAGGGTAGAACCTTTCAATTAAATCTAATAGATTAGCTTTTGTGGCAGAAATAACACGAACATCCGATTTTACAGGGCTTGTTGAACCAAGTGGCTCAAATTCTTTTTCCTGCAATACGCGTAATAATTTAACTTGTGTTGCTTGCGATAGAGATTCTACTTCATCCAAAAATATTGTTCCCCCCTTTGCTAACTCAAAACGTCCAGGTTTATCTTTTTGGGCATCGGTAAATGCACCTTTGTAATATCCAAACAATTCCGACTCAAGAAGGTTATCGGGTAACGCACCGCAGTTAATAGCAACAAAAGGTCCATCTTTTCTGAAACTTAAATTATGAATTGCACGTGCAAAAAGTTCTTTGCCCGAGCCACTTGGACCTTGAATTAAGACAGTTGTTTCGCTTTCAGCAATATTTGGCAAAATATTAAAAAGCTCTAAAATTTTATGATTTTTTGAAACAATATCTTCAAAGGTGTAATCTTTCTCTATTTCCTTTCGTAAAGCTTCTAGTGTAGATAAATCACGAAAAGTTTCAACACCACCAATAATTTCACCATTTGTATCTTTTAGTATTGAAGCATTAATTGAAATAGGAATCTCTTTCCCGTTATATCTAAGAATGTTTACTTTCTTATTTATACTATCGTAACCAGTTGAAATTGAATTTTTTATAGGGCAAGCAGATTCGCAAATATTTGATTTTAGTGTTTCAAAACAGAATTCGCCTACGGCATTTTCTTTTTTTACTCCAGTTATTTTTTCAGCAGCTTTGTTGAAATATGTTATTCTTAAATTGTTATCAACAGTAAAAACACCTTCAACAATACTATCTAAAATTGTATTAGAGTGGCTTTCTGTGAGGGGCTTAATAATATTTTTGCTATTCATTTTTGCTTTTGCATCCAAAATATTTTTGATAGTTGTATTTTATATTTTTATAAAGACAACTGTCAAAACTACTTAATAAAGTAAAAACACCAAATAAAATAATTACTATTTGAGGGCTTTGCATAACCCCAAAAGTCATTCTGAATTACGATGTGCTATGCTACACTGTATTACACTTGAGGCTCTCGAAGTGAACTTGCGGTACATTGAACTTGCTGAAATTTTGAAGTATTTCAGCATCTCTGAGTACAAAATTATGCAATAAACAAGGATTCTGAAATGCACTTAGATAAACTCAGTGTAAACTTTGGAGTTATGCAAAACCCTTTATTTAATTATAGGAAGTGCAAAATTTGGAATTAGTGGTAAGTTTGCAGCATCAAAATTATTATTCAATATTTTGGTAATATTTTTTACATACATCTCTTTTGAAACTAGGCTTTCGTACCTTGCAACAACTTTGCCTTCTTTATCTATTAGAAATGATGTTGGTATTGATTTAATTCCACCAAATGCCTCAATTGCGCTTCCATCACCACGCACAACAGGATAGTTTATTTTATTTGCCAAAATAAATGGAGCCACGTCTGCCGCAGTTGCTCCACCTCTGGTAAGTGCATCTACCGAAATTCCAACAATTTCGACATCCATATTTTTAAACTCGTTTTTAAGTTCAACTAAATCTGGAATGCCTTCACGACACGGTGCACACCAAGTTGCCCAAAAATCTATTAGCACAACTTTTCCTTTTAAATCAGAAAGTTTCAGTAAATCCTCATTGCTTTGTTTATAGTTGGGTGGATATGGACCCTGCTTTGTATCGTCTGTAGAATTATTAATTACAAAAAGAATTGCAACTACTACAAAAAAAAGAATTGTATAAACCCTACTTCTCTGTTTTTTATTTAATCCAAAAATGATTTTTTCAGTTTCTACTTGTTGCTTGCCAATCTTTCTTTTCTTTTGGCTCATTTAAACTCCATCTTATAAATTTTAATCAACTATTTTTTTGATGCTAATATATTTAATTCTTTCACAAATTTATCAACATCTTTATCTTCAAAACCTTTCTCCTTTGCGGCAGCTTCTAACGAACCCCAAATTGGTTCGCCACATCTTAGGCATCTAATTCCCTCAACCCTTAAATAGGAAACTGCCTCTGGAAGAATTTTTACTAAATCTTCAATTTCGATATCTTTAGTTATCTTCATTTACTTTCTCTCGCTTTTTCTTTTTGCTTGGAAATGAAAGGAGAAGACCTATGATGCCACCATAAGCTGTTGAAATATAAGGATTACTTGTAATTGCACACGTCCCACTATTGCAACCAACGTAATAGTAATAGGCATACCCTAACAATGCTCCTCCTATAACTGGTAAAACTCTTTTATATATAACTTGCTTCATTTTTTTCTCTTAATTTATTTAAGATAATTTGATGTACCAATATAATAAAAGTTTCAGGCTTTTAGATTAGGATAATAAATTTATGCAACTAACTTATGTAATAGAATATTTTGTATTGCTCTTAGAATTGCTATTTAATAGATTTGTAGTTCTCATAATTAAAGAAACGGAGTACTTAATGGCAGAATACGAAAAACATTTATATATGATTGTTTATCCAATTAACGCACTTGTTGCATCACAATTGGAACCGGATAGATTTGGTGAGCATTATACTGTTGGAGGTTCAAAACATTATAGTGGTAAAGTTATTTTTGCTGAACTTGATTTGAATTTTAGAAGCGACTGTTGTGATATTGAAGAATATCTTAACATGACTGTGCCTCACGAAGATGGTTCACCTAAAAAAACAAAATTCATTAAGTCGTACGGTGTACTTGAAGAAGTAGATGTTGCTGCAATTAAGCATCTTCACTTATGCACTTCAAACGGGAAAGTTCTTTCGCTTGAACCCTCAGAATATACCGCAGTAAATGAGCCTGGCTTATTAAGAACTTATCAGGAAATTACACCTCTGGAAAATTTAGTAATATCAACTTTAGATCAGCGTGATTTTGGAAAATATATTACTACACAAACAAAATCGAAGGGTGCACCAAAGATTTGCTTTACCCAAATTGAGTTTGATATTGAACACTTTTTAGCAAGTAATAAACATAGTGAGCTTTTTAATATCGATTTACCACGAGTAAATCCGTATAGAATGTACGATTGTATAAAGGAACTAGAACGAATTCCTGAAAAAACGACTAAAACTGTTGGTTTGGGTTCGCTTCTACGAGACCTTTCATATAAATTTTTACGTCATGGATTTTGGTTTGTTGGTGCTGGGCAAAATAAATTTTTTGCTATGCCATCACTTTCCGATTTGGAAAACAAATATTATTACTGGTGGAAATACGTTAGATAATTTCAATTCGTTTTTAAAAAGAAAAAAGCTCCTAAAAAGGAGCTTTTTTTATTCAGATGAATATTAAATTACTAATTAGATAACTTTTACGTCACTAGCTTGTAAACCTTTTTCACCTTGAGTTACAGAAAACTCAACTTTTTGACCTTCATCTAAAGTTTTATAACCATCGCTAACAATAGCTTGGAAATGAACAAATACGTCTTCGCCATTTTCTTGTGAAATAAAACCAAAACCTTTTGAACTGTTGAACCATTTTACGGTTCCTTCTTTGCGATCTGACATTTTCAGATTCTCCTAAATAATATTAAAAAACGCGACAGAACTTTGGAATGATAGGAGGGATAAAATAAATTTACAACTACATCTACTTCTAAACTACCGTCTGCAATTCCAAATGTACAAAAATATTTAATAATACCCAAATATATTCTAATTTTTTTTAGTTTTTTATCATCTAACAACAACCATAATTTGCTGAGCTTGAACCATATTATATTCCAAAGCAATTTTTTTGTAGTTAATCATATCTATTATGGTTCCTATTGCACATAGACCGCCAGTTAATAAATACAAAATTCCCATTCCAATTTGGTCAACAACAAATCTTTGAATTCCTGCTAAACCAAGAAACCCAACAAGAGCTAATAAAAGAATAGTTTGTGGCTCTCTACGCCTTGCTCTATAAGCATTTGCAAACTGACGAGCTTTGTCCTCATCCATATCGCGGATAATACCTGCAACATATGCTTGTTCCTCGCCAATAAGTTCTGGTAATAAATCTAAAATGTTAGCCATTAAAAACCTCCAATTTGTTTTGTAGTACTATTTTGTTTTTTATTAGTTGATATATTCTTTTTATTATTAATATTAGTGCTGGAATTCCTAAAGGGTGTGAATTAAATGACCCAGTAAAATCGCCATGAAAAATCATTGAAATTGATTTTCCTAATCCACAGCCAGGACAATTATCAATTCCGACCAAACTAAAAAGACAAAAATCTAAATGCTTTGGTGTGTATGGATTTATAAAAGTTAAATAAGCAAAAGCTGTTAGCCAAAACAGAGCTTCAATATCTATTCTTTGTAAAAATTTCATTGTTGCTTCTAACAAAATATACTCACTAAAATTAATTCAAAACTTTAGACGAACCTTTAAGCATATAGTTCGTATTTGGAAAATACTGAAATAATATTTACGAGCATATAATTATATATGAAAAACGTTTCTATTTTTTCAATAAATTTTTAAACCAAAAATTAATATCTAATCGCATAGAGTGTGGATATTTTGGATAACGAATTCCGTGCCTTTGGTTTGGATAAATCATAAGCTCAAATTCTTTATCCAGATTTTGTAATTTGTCTATTAACTGCATTGTATTTTGCATATGAACATTATCGTCAAGCGAGCCGTGGGTTATTAACATTCCTCCATTATAACTATCTACATGCGTCATTACTGAAGCATATTCGTAACCATCAGGATTCTCTTTTGGTGTGTCCATAAAACGCTCAGTATAAATATTATCGTATAATTGCCAGTCTGTTACAGCATATTTTGCAATTCCAAATTTAAAATACTCACCAGCTCTTGCCAAAGCCATACTTGTAGTGTAACCACCATAGCTACCACCAGTAATTGCAATTTTATTGGAATCTATAAATGGTTTATCTCGCAACCATTTTACTGCCGAAATTAAATCGTCAATTTCCCAAACACCAAGATTGCGGTGCATCTTGTCCTTTCCTTTTTTACCAAAATGCCCAGAGCCTCTATTATCAACTTGTATTACAATTATTCCATTTTCTGCAAGGTAGTAATTACCAAGCCCACGGCGAGGAAATGAATTAGTTACAGTCGCTATTCCTGGTCCGCCATATACAGAAAATATTATTGGATATTTTTTTGATTTGTCAAAGTCTGGTGGAAGGAACCATTTTGCTGGCAAGTCGTATCCATCTTCTGTTGGAATTGTAAAAAGTTCAACTTTTCCTATTTTATATTTATCAAACTCGGCTGATTTTGAATCAGCGATTAATTCTGATTCTCCACTTAGCACATTGTTCAACACTAACTTTGTTGGATTAGTAATTGAACTCCATTTGTCAAAAAACCATTTTCCCCTTGCTAATACAGTACATGAGTGAGTTCCAGCTTCTTTAGTTAGCTTTGTTATTTCTTTGCCATCAAAGGAAGTTTTATACAAATGCTTTTCAGTTGACTTCTCCTTACTTGCATGGAAAAATATTTCATCGGTTTCTTCATTTACGTATGCAATATCTTTTACAGCCCAAGCCCCTGTTGTAATTTTATTTAATAATTTTCCGTTTAAATTGTAATGATAAATGTGATGCCATCCATCAACCTCTGAGCGGATTAAAAATTCATCTCTACTTTTCAACATATAAAACTCTTCAAGAAATTCCACCCAAGTTTTTTGAGTTTCTTCGTAAATCTGTTTTGGATTTACATCCGCAAGTTGTGTGAACATGATATCAAGTGTATCTTGCCCACGGTTCATTTTTTGATATAGCAAACCCTTACTATCATTGGTGAAACGAGACCAAGCGATGTAATTCCCTTTATTTATGGTGCTATCAATCCATGTTATTTTTTGAGTTTCAATATTTACAACTCCTAATTTTACATCTGGATTTGCATCCCCTGGCTTTGGATAGTGCCTAACTTCCAATTCGCCATGTACGCCATCGGCATTAAAGAGTGTAAATGTAGGAACGTTGGTATCATCAAATTGTAAAAATGAAATTTGTTTGCTATCTGGCGACCAATAGAATGCACGGTAATGTGAGGCACGTCCTAAAATTTCTTCGTAGTAAACCCACGAGGCATAGCCATTTAAAATTACATCCGAGCCATCAAATGTAAGCTGAATTTCCAATCCGTTGTTATTAACAAATAGATTATTATTTTTAGTGTATGCAATCAAATTTTCATCTGGTGAAAACGTTAAATTCTTTTCAATACTCTCATCACTTGTTAATTGAGTTAACTTTTTGTTTTTCCTATTATATAAATAAATATCATTATTCTTTTCAAACAGAAACTTAGAATATTTTTTTGTGTGGACTCCTAAACTTAGAGAACTAAATCCTGATGGTAGTTCACTTTTTATTTCATCATAATCAAACAATAATCTCTCCTCTTTTGTAAGAACATTTACCCTTTTTATTTTTTCACCTTCTTTTACAAAGTAAAAATTATCGTCCACACACGTCTCAATAGTCGGTAAAGATTTTATTAATTTTGGAATTCCAAAAAGATATGCTTGTTCAAATGTTAACTCCTCTTTTTGTGCAAATGATGCTACTGAAAAAATTAGAAGCAAGAAAAATATGTGCTTGTTTAATTTTAGCATTTCAATTATTCCTTAGTTTAATATTTTAGGTTCTACCCTTATTGTTGTGGGTAAAGGTCTAAGTTCCCATGGAAAAATAGTATGGCACTTCTAAAATTCTTAAAAGTTCTATAACCTCTACCAACAGATTTCACTTCTTGAATTTTTCCATT
>CAMZLW010000130.1 GCA_947311785.1 uncultured Ignavibacteriales bacterium
CCCGCCTTAGCTGGAGTTAGGGATGATAACCGTTTAGGTTAATGGATTATTGTTATCATCCCTTACTCTAACTTGAGCGATTCAGCATTTGTGCTTTTCTAATGCTGAATTTGGGTTAAAAATTAGAACTAAAACTTTCTGAACACAAAATTTTAACTGGTGGTTTTGCCATAAAAGTTAAAGTAATTATGATTTAAAAAAAAGGGAGCAATTTGCTCCCTTCAACTATCCATATTATAAGATGCTGTAATAAATCTTATAAAGTTATGTATAGATATTAAGGTTAAACAATAGGCACAAAAAATTTTAGTATATTTGCGAACTAAATTTTAGTGTTTCTAGCTTGAAAAGTTGTGTTTCTATTTACCGTATTTTGCAATATGTCCACACTTCGATACACTTCCCCACAAAACGGGGAAGCACTCAGTGTTCGAAGCTTACCACATGCATTGATGCAATAAGTTTATCGAAGTATCTACTTTTCAGTAGCATTGTTGCTAAACTCCATCGAAGTAGCTAAATATAGCAAGTAGAAAAAGAAAGATAAATATAAAATGAAAAAATATGATACAATAGTAGTTGGTGGAGGTCATGCTGGCATCGAGGCTGCAATGGCTTCGGCAAAAATGGGCGTTTCAACTCTGCTTGTTACAATGGATAAAAATGCAATGGGGCGCATGAGCTGCAACCCTGCAATTGGCGGAAGTGCCAAGGGGCATCTTGTTCACGAAATTGATGTCCTTGGCGGAATGATGGGGCAAATTGCGGACAACACGGGAATTCAATTCCGAATTTTGAATAAATCGAAAGGTCCTGCGGTTTGGGCTGGTAGGTGTCAATCGGATAGAGATTTATACGAAAGAGAAGCAACAAGAATTGTAAACTCGGTAAGCTCGTTAGATATTTTGGAAAACTCCGTAGTTGAGGCGTTTGAAGAGAACAAGCAAATTGTTGGAATTAAAACGGCATCTGGCGAAGAGATAAAATGCAAAGCTCTAATTTTAACTGCTGGAACTTTCCTAAATGGTTTAATGTACACTGGGCTTAAATCTACTGCTGGAGGAAGATTTGGCGAAGATGCCTCTTTGGGCTTAACCGAATCTATTGTAGCAATGGGCTTTGAATACGGAAAACTTAAAACTGGCACTCCGCCACGGTTGGATAGTAGCACAATTGATTATTCGGTATTAGCCGAGCAGCCTGGGGATGTAATTCCAGAGCCATTTTCGGTTTTTACAGATAAATCAAAATTTCCGTTTCATCCACAAGTTAGTTGCCATATTACGTACACCAACAAAGCCGTTCACAAAGTTCTGGAGCGTGGATTTGACGACTCTCCACTTTTTACTGGAGTTATAAACGGAGCTGGTCCACGCTACTGTCCCTCAATTGAAGATAAAATTGTTCGCTTCCACGATAAACCACAGCATCAATTGTTTATCGAACCAGAAGGCTTGAACTCGAATGAGATTTATTTAAATGGATTTTCTTCCTCGCTTACTGCCGATATTCAGCTTGAAGCACTTCATTTAATTAAAGGATTAGAAAACGTGAAGATGAATCGTCCAGCTTATGCTGTTGAGTACGATTATTTTCCTCCATATCAAGTTGATTTAACTTTGGAAACTAAAAAAATTAGCGGTCTATATTTTGCTGGTCAAATTAATGGAACCTCTGGCTACGAAGAAGCTGCTGCACAAGGCTTAGTTGCTGGAATAAATGCGGCACTAAAAATCCAGAATCGTGGCGAGTTTACTCTTAGCAGAAGTGAATCGTACATCGGAGTTTTAATAGACGATCTTGTTGGAAAATCGACAAACGAGCCTTACCGAATGTTTACATCGCGTGCAGAATATCGTTTAATTTTAAGGCAAGATAATGCCGATAGAAGATTAATGAAGTACGGATACGAGTTTGGGTTAATTCCAAAAGAAAAATACGACGAGATGAAAAGGAAAGAACTTTTAATAACTTCCGGGAAAGAATTGCTTTCCGAAATTAGATACAAACCAAAAGAAGTTAATAAATATTTTGAAGAAATTGGCTCATCTCAATTGGATAACTCGGAGAGTGCAGCAAAAATTACTAAACGTCCAGAAGTAAAATTAAAAGAACTGTTAATCCAAGATAAAAAGACCAAAAATCCTTTGTTTAACAAGTTGTTAAACGACGATAAAGTTCTGGAACAAATTGAAATAGAATTAAAATACGAAGGCTACATTGTTCGCCAATACGAAATGATTGAGAAAATGGAAAAATTAGAAAAAGTTAGAATTCCACTCAACTTTGAGTATAATAAAATTAAACAAATATCCACAGAGGGAAGAGAAAAGTTGAATAAAATTAAGCCAAGAACAATTGGGCAGGCATCACGTATATCGGGCGTTTCTCCTTCGGATATCTCTATTTTATTAGTATATTTGCGGAATTAAATTTTAACTTTTTGAGGACTTTTTGGAAAAAGAAGCAGAATATTTACTTCAACTAAAAAAAATATTTTTTGAAAACGAAATTCACCCCGATCAATACCAATTAGAGCGGATGGCACGGTATGCAAATTTGGTTATTAACAAAAACCAAATTGTAAACTTAATTTCGCGTAAGGATGAAGACAAAATAATTGAAAACCACATTTTTATTTCGGCACTAATTTCGGAATATATGCCAGATAGGGTTACAAGATTTTTAGATATTGGAACTGGCGGTGGGTTCCCTGGAATACCTCTTTCGATAGTTCGCCCAATGATGCGTGGCGTGTTGGTCGATTCCACAAAAAAGAAAATAGACGCAGTTTCTGAATTTATTAAAACACTTAAACTTAGCAAATTAAAAGCCGAAAATAGTCGTGTTGAAAGTGACGAATTTAAAGCCAAATATGCCAACAAATTTGATTTAATAGTTAGCCGTGCAACGGTTCCGTTAGTAATTTTATTTAGATATGCTTTGCCATTAATTAAAGATAAAGCATACATAATGACAATAAAAGGTGGCGACCTCACAGAAGAATTTAAAACGGCAAAAATAAAATATGGGGCATACATTAAAAGGCACACATCATTTGAGTTAGCCTACAAACCATCGAATATAAGAAACATAAAAGACAAAAAATTAGTTTTATTGGAGTTATATAAATGACCGAAGAAAAAAAATTATTTGATGAAATAAGTAAACTTTCAACCGAGCAAAAAAACCCTAACTCGGTTAATATCGATATGCAATCTACCGAAGAGATTTTATCAATAATTAATAACGAAGATAAAAATGTTCCTCTCGCGGTTGAGCAAGAAATTCCATACATAGCAAAAGCCGTTGATGCAATAGTTGCTGCAATTAAAAATGGTGGAAAACTTTTTTACTTTGGTGCTGGAACAAGCGGACGCCTTGGCGTTGTTGATGCATCCGAATGCCCTCCAACTTTTGGCGCTCCTTACGATATGATAAACGGCTACATAGCTGGCGGAAAAGAAGCAATGTTTGTTGCACAAGAAGGTGCAGAAGATTTTGAAAGTGGCGGTGCAGAAGAAGTTATAAAAGCTGGAGTAACATCCAAAGATGTTGTTTGCGGAATTGCCGCAAGCCGCAGAACACCGTATGTAATTGGTGCCGTTAAAAAAGCAAAAGAGATTGGTGCAACAACCTTGTACATAACCGCAACCCCACGCAATACTTTTAATATTGATGAAGTTGATATTGCAATGTGTCCGCACGTAGGCCCCGAAGTAGTAATGGGTTCAACCCGCATGAAAAGTGGAACAGCTCAAAAGTTAGTTTTAAATATGCTTACCACAACCACATTTGTCCGTCTTGGAAAAACGTACGAAAACATGATGATTGATCTGCAAATGACAAACAAAAAACTTGTAGAACGCTCCAAGCGAATTGTTATGATGATTACTGGCGTTGAGTACGATGAAGCAACAGAATACCTTAACAAAGCAGATGGACACGTTAAAACCGCACTTGTAATGATACTTGCCAATGTAGATTTAGATACAGCAAAAACTAGACTCGAAAAAGCTGATGGCTTTGTTAGAAAAGCCATTGCTGGATAAATACTTGTATATTAGTAGCCAAGATGTTTATACAAAAGATAAATAAAAAAACTGAGACCAAAACCTACACATCGACTGTTCTAATGGAGAACTTCCGAGAAG
>CAMZLW010000131.1 GCA_947311785.1 uncultured Ignavibacteriales bacterium
CAACAATATAGCTACACAATCAAGTACAAATGCGTCATAGGTAAAATATTCTTAGCCACACTATTTTGAGTGATTTGGGCTAACATCTTGTCTTTATTGAACTTACAACGTTTTTGACCGAAATTCTTGCGGAACTTCCGTTATAGTATAATAGATTTTACTTCTTTTATTATTAAGTATAAAATCTCTAAAATGCTTTATTATTAAACTTCCATTATTTATCAACGCCATTAGGAAAAAAATCATCCAATTTAGATTCCAATAATATTGCATTTATTCCTTATTAAGATTAAGTTTAAATAATGAATTTTACAAGATTAACATATTGCACAGATAACTACACAGGCAAAATTATAGATTTTGATGGTGGCACTGGTGCAAAAGAAAATATAGAGCAACATGGTCTTATAATTGGCGAAGAAATTACAATAAAACCTCGTAAAAATGGAATTGGTAAAATTATTGTTTTGCACAAAAACAAAGAAATTAGTTTGGGGTACGAACTCGCATCAAAAATATTACTTGAATGTAAAAAAAATCCTACAGTAACCCTAAATAACGTTAAGGTTGGCGATATTGCCGAAGTAACAAAAATGGGTGCAAAAGGGGATGTGCGGTTCCGACTACTTGATATGGGGCTGGTTAAAGGAGTTGAAATCAAAGTTATTCGTATTGCACCACTTGGCGACCCAATAGAACTTTTGATTAATGGCTTTAATCTTTCGCTAAGAATTGATGAAGCAAAAAGTATAGAAGTAAAAATAATTAAAATTATTAAAAGCCGAAACAATGGTAAAAAAAGATGGGGGATGTTCTGAGGTTAGATATTAGACAAAATATTTGAGACACAAGATGCAACAGCAAAATATTACATCTCAAATCTATCATCTCCAATCTCACATATAATTTTTATGAAAAAACAAATATCTGTTGCACTTGTTGGCAACCCAAATAGTGGAAAAACATCTCTCTTCAATAAAATTGTTGGAGGAAACCAAAAGGTTGGAAATTTTTCTGGAGTTACTGTTGAAAAATATGAGGGAACTGTTTTTCGTAATGAATATGAATTAAAAATTATTGACCTACCAGGCACTTACAGTTTAACCACATACTCGCCAGAAGAAGTTGTAACACGAAAATATATTTTAAATGAAAATCCTGATGTTGTTATTAATGTTGTGGATGGAACAAATTTAGAACGAAACTTTTACCTAACTACTCAATTAATAGATGCACAGGCAAATATAATTATTGCATTAAATATGTATGATGAAGTTGAGAAACAAGGAACAAAGATTGATTTTACTCAAGCCGAAGAATTGCTTGGCACACATATTATTCCAACTTCGGCAGTTAGTGGATTAGGCATAGAGGATTTGTTAAATCATGTAGTTGAATTGTTTGAAAATAAAATTTCACTAAAGATGAACAAACTTTCATTTTCTCCTTTAATGGAAGGCTACATCGAAAAGCTTATTAAAATAATTTCAACTGATAAAGAACTATCAGCTAAATATCATACACGGTGGTTGGCAATTAAATTACTTGTTAACGACAAAGATGTTTACAAAACTGTTCGTGAATTTCCTGTATGGATAAAGATTAACCACGTTCTATCCGAAGCACTTGCGCACGTAGAAAAAAAGTATGATAGCGATACAGAGCTTATGCTTAAAGAGGAACGCCACGCATTAATACGCGGAGCAATAAAAGAGACTGTAAAATATCCATCCAAACGGAAAAAGAATACTTCAGAAATTATAGATTCTATTTTAATAAACAGGGTTACTGGGCTTCCCGTTTTTATTTTTTTTATGTGGGCTATGTTTCAGCTAACATTTACGCTTGGCGAAACACCAATGAATTGGATTGAAGCTTTTTTTGGATGGCTTGGTAACACAGCATCGCAAGTAATTACGGAACCTACAACACGCTCAATAGTTGTAGATGGAATTATTTCGGGCGTTGGCGGAGTTGTAATATTTCTTCCAAACATCATGATTCTCTTTTTCGCCTTGTCTTTTCTAGAGGGAACAGGTTATATGGCACGTGCTGCTTTTGTAATTGATAAAGTTATGCACAAAGTTGGATTGCACGGAAAGTCGTTTATCCCCATGATTACTGGGTTTGGTTGCTCTGTTCCTGCATTTATGGCAACACGAACTTTACGAAATAAAAGTGATAGAATTACTACTCTTTTAATAATTCCGTTTATGAGTTGTAGTGCAAAATTTCCTGTTTACGTGCTTGTTGCAGGAACTTTTTTTGGAACTGCCCACGCTGGCAATGCTCTTTTTGGAATTTATATGCTTGGTGTTGTAATTGCTTTAATTACTGCACGCCTTTTAAAAACTGCTGTGTTCAAAGGGGAATCGGAGCCTTTTGTAATGGAGCTTCCTCCATACAGAATGCCATCGCTTAAAGTTTTGCTTCTTCAAATGTGGCAGAAAGCTTCGCTATACTTACGCAAAGCTGGAACAATAATTTTAGGTGCTTCAATTCTAATTTGGATTGCTAGCAACTATCCCAAAAGTGATGAAATTACTGCCGAGTATAATCAAATTAAATCGGATGTGATGTTATCTGCCGATTACAATGAAACAGAAAAAGCAGAAGTAATAAGCAAATTAGAATTTCAAGAATCATCCAAACAATTGGAACACTCGTTTGTTGGACAACTAGGAAAACTAATAGAGCCAGTTGTTGCTCCACTTGGCTTCGATTGGAAATTAGGAATTGCACTTGTTACTGGAATTGCTGCAAAAGAAATTGTGGTCTCTACAATGGCAACCCTTTATTCGTTGGGTGATGCGGATGAAAACTCGCACGACTTGCGAAGCCGTCTTCTTGAAAATCCAAATAACAACAAAGCTGTAGCACTAGCATTAATGGTTTTTGTTCTGCTATACATACCATGTGCCGCCGCCTCTATTGTGTTTCATAAAGAAGCTGGTGCTTGGAAGTGGACTGCGTTTTATATTACATACACCATGTCAGTGGCTTGGATTATGGCATTCCTTACATATAATATTAGTAAATTTTTTCTTATGTGATTTTTCCAAATAGGTTCTCCAACCCATATTATACAATAGAAAATTGTCATCTCATAATCACTCAACATTTCTAAGCCTTTCGCCCAAATACAGAAACGTCACTTGGATTAAATCTCTATTTGCAACAAACCATAAAATAGAATAACTTCTACACCATTATAAAAACATAATATATTTTGAAAAATTAAAGTTTGGTGAAAAAATGAAATTAGATGGAAAATCTTTAACTCTTGATGGCATTGAAAAATTTATTTCAAGTAACGTAAAAGTTGAGCTTACTGCAGAATCTAAAAAACGTGTAAAAAAAGCTCGTGCAATGGTTGATAAATGGGTAGCAACCGATGAGATTGTTTACGGAATTACAACAGGTTTTGGTGAGTTTGCAAATGTAAAAATATCACAAGAAAACTTAGAGCAGTTACAAGAAAATTTAATTATTAGTCATTCAGTCGGTGTTGGTGATCCACTTCCACCCTTTATTGTAAAGGTTATGATGCTCCTTCGTGTAAACGCACTTGCCCGCGGACACTCTGGCATTAGGCTAAGCACACTTCAATTATTAATTGATATGATTAATAATAATATTATACCAGTTGTTCCATCACAAGGCTCGGTTGGTTCTAGTGGAGATTTAGCTCCGCTCTCTCATCTTGTTCTTGCTATGATTGGTAAAGGAAAAGTGCAAGTTTTTAAAGAGCTTAATTATTTAACTAAAGAAAATCCTAAACCAATTTTTGCAAAAACAATATTTAAAAAGTTTGGATTAGAAGCGGTAAGACTTTCAGCCAAAG
This sequence comes from uncultured Ignavibacteriales bacterium, assembly GCA_947311785.1. GTDB lineage: Bacteria > Bacteroidota > Ignavibacteria > Ignavibacteriales > Melioribacteraceae > 1-14-2-50-31-20. The sequence goes on from CAMZLW010000131.1 coordinate 3,845, forward strand.
AAGGATTAGCATTAATTAACGGAACGCAAATGATGACTGCATTTGCCGCGTTTATTTCAATCCAAGCAAAGAAGCTTTTAAAATATTCGGATATTGCCGCAGCACTTAGCCACGAAGCATTACGTGGAACAGATAAAGCTTACGATAAACGTATTCATATGCTTCGTCCGTTTGAAGGGCAAACGACAACAGCAAAAAATATGCTTAAATTAATTAGTGGTAGTGAAATACGCACATCACATTTAACAAATGATAACAAAGTGCAAGACTCATATTCAATACGGTGTATTCCGCAAATACACGGTGCATCTAAAGATGCTGTAAATTATGTTTGCTCACGTGTTGAAATTGAATTGAATTCGGTAAACGATAATCCGCTTATTTTTCCAGAGGATGGAGACCATCTTGAGGGTGGAAATTTTCACGGACAGCCAATGGCGCTTGCAATGGATTTTATGAGCATTGCACTTTCTGAACTTGCAAATGTTGCAGAGCGTAGGGTTGAGCGTTTAACCAACGGCTCGCTAAGTGATTTGCCTCGCTTCTTAACAAGTGAGGGCGGACTTAATTCTGGATTTATGATTGCACAATACACCGCTGCAAGTTTGGTTTCCGAAAACAAAGTCTTGTCGCATCCAGCCTCTGTTGATTCAATTCCAACATCGGCAAACCAAGAAGACCATAACTCAATGGGTTCAATTTCTGCACGCAAATGTTTTCAAATATTAAAAAATGTTCAAAAAGTAATTTCAATTGAACTCTTAACTGCAGCACAAGGCATTGAGTTTCTTAAACCTCTTAAGTGCGGAAAAGGAACAAACGCTGCGTTTAAAGAAATACGAAAACATGTGTCGCCACTCGGTAAAGATAGAATTATGCACATTGATATTGATAAAATTTCGGAGTTAGTTGAAACAGGAACACTCCTTGAAAAAGTAGAAATGGTAGTTCGGTTAAGTTAGAGGTATAAACAAAAACACGTAAAATCCGATGGAGAGACATTTAGCACAAATTCTTCAATTGTGAGTAAATAATATCTTTGGAATCTTTTTAATCAAATAACAAAAACCCAACTTCAAATAAATGGAGTTGGGTTTTCTTTTAAAAACTTTGTAAGACCTAATGTTTAATGAGGTTTAATGAGATTCACACTAAGAACATGTGAAAATGACATCAAACTTTTTATTTCATTCCGTATGCAGCTTTTATATGTTTAATATATTTAGCAGGTCCGCCAGCTTGGTAGCCAGTTTGAAATACAACATTTCCATTTTTGTCTAACAGCAATACTGTTGGAAATACACGAACACCATATTTATTCATCAATCCTCTGTTGTAATTTTTAACTGCATCTGTTTGAGGAATTGTTCGAGGAAAATCCAAGTTAACTAAAACCATATTGTCTTTTGCCCAATCGGCAAATACTGGAGTAAACAAAACTTCGTTGTTTAATCTAATACACCATTTGCACCAATCGGAGCCAGAAAATTGTAGAAAAATTTTTTTATTTTCTTTTTTTGCAATTGCAACTGCTTCTTCAAGATTTGTGTGCCAAGTTAAACCGTTAACATCGTGGTTGTTGGTTGGCATTAATGCTTGATCGGTTTTATCTATTTTTGCGTTGTTACTTGCTTCGTTGTTTTTAGCACATCCAAAAAGAATAAATGTTGCTAATAGTATTACTGATAGTTTTTTCACGTAAAGCTCCTTTGTTTATATATTGTTATTTTATTTCAAAATATAGTAATCAAAAATAATAGTTGTTACTACAAAATTTTGTCGTTTGGGTTACAATTTTTTACAATTATTGTTCCATTTCTTTGTTAAGGCATTAAAACACAGATTGCTAATCTGTGCTACAAAATATCAGAGTTCTGCAAAATTAAGTGCATGTCATTTCTCACTCCATTATATGACTTTTAAATTTCCCACTTTTCATCTATTACATCCATTTTACTCTTTAGTTTTTCTGGAGTTTCGCCAATTTTAGAAATTTTAACTTCTGGTTTATCCGATGGTTGAAAAAATGGAACTTTAAGATAAACACATTTATTATTTATCTCAATCTCTCCAATTTTTTTGTGAGTTCTGCTTTTTATAATTTTAAAATTTCCAATTTCATCTTTTTCAATAATTTCTGTGGAATTAGGGAATTTATTAAACCTTATTTCAGCTTCTTCTAAATTTTTAAATTCAATAATATTTTTAGATAAATCCTTAACTGTAAACATAATTATCAATTTCTAATTGTCAATTAAAGAATTATTTTCTATTTCCAAGAATACGAAGCATAAATAGAAATAGATTAATAAAATCGAGATAAAGTGTTAACGCACCCATTATTGCCATTTTTTGCGTTGCTTGAACTCCTTCTACAACTGCTCCAATTTTTTTAATTTTTTGCGTATCGTAAGCTGTTAATCCAACAAACAGAAGAACGCCTGCATACGAAATAATCCAATACATTGTGCTGTTTGCCCAAAACATATTTATTACTGATGCTATAATTAAGCCTACCAATCCCATCATTAAATAGCTACGCATAGATGTTAAATCGCGTTTGGTAAAATATCCATAAGCACTCATTGCACCAAAAGTTAGTGCGGTTGTCATAAAAGTGGAGGCAATTGAAGCTCCAGTATAAATAAGTAAAATTAACGAAATAGTTATTCCATTAAGAACCGAGTAGATTATAAACGATGTGGTTGCAGCTTCTGCACTCATTTTTTGAATGCGGGATGAAAGGTAAATTACTAATCCAAACTCCGCAATAATAGTTCCGTAAAATAAAATTGAGTTTTGAGCCAAGGTGTAAACAAAGCCAGAACTAACAACAAAGTATGCTGTAATTGCCGTAACTAAAAGTCCTAGCCCCATCCAAATATATACTTTACTAATAAAAGACCGTTCAGCAACTTGTGATGCCGAAAGATTCATAACTTCTGTATTCATTTTATATCTCCATTTTTTTTGTTAGATGTTATAAGTTTTAAATGGTTCTAAAATCTGAAAAAATATTTGTTCCGATAAAAACTAATTGAGGTGTAAATACTTTTGAGGGGAATATTTTTTTAGTTTTTCATTAAACTTTTTACAGCCAGGAAGAACTTTTTCCAGTGCATTCCAAAATCTTTTGCTATGGTTTTTATGAACTGTGTGGACTAGCTCGTGCAAAATTACATAGTCTATTAATTCTTTAGGTAACTGCATTAAGTGGATATTTAAGTTAATATTATTCTGCCCCGAGCAACTTCCCCAACGCGATTTTAAGTTTTTAAGAAATAATCTGTTATACTTAAACCTGAACAAGTGTGCTAATTCGTCAACTCTTCTTGGAATATAATTTTTTGCTTCTCTTCGTAATGTTTCATCAATTCCAAACTTTATATCGTCCTGAATTTCTTCTGAATGGACATCTTTGTTTTTAGGATATTTTATTGTAGTAACACCATTACCAATAGTGATGCGGGTTTTATCGAAATCACTTTTAACAATAACTATTTTGTGTTCTTTAGTAGTAAAATTTGTAGATTCATCAAAAACTATTTTGTTGCTTTCAATCTCTTTAATTCTGGATAAGTGCTTAAGTATCCACGCCTCTTTGCTTCTAACAAACTTTTCAGCTTCTTTAAAACTAACTCGTTTTGGAACCGTAACAACTGCTCCATCAATAGGTTTAATTCTAATTCCTAAATATTTTGCTTTTATGCTTTTTTTAAGTAGAACTTTTCCCGCAAGAGCTAAATCTATTGTTTTGGAACTTGGGGAAGTCTCTTTTTTTGATGCAAAAATAAAAATTCCAATTTTTTTTCGATTATAATTATACAAAAATAACAAATACTTAAAAAACTAAAACAAAAAAGGAGAAAAGAGGTGTAAGATGCTTATTTTTAGATAGTTAAAAAGAAAAATATTGCAAACAAACACCACTTTTCAGATGATTAAAAATACAAAA
>CAMZLW010000132.1 GCA_947311785.1 uncultured Ignavibacteriales bacterium
ACCTCTGCTATACGCACAGTGTTGTTCCTTGTGGGTGGCTAATCCTTGCAAGGGTTGGATTGTCCAACTTGATTTTAATAGCTTTGCTTGGCACACTCATAATAAACTCTGTTTTTAGCCTTTTTTACTTGTTGATAACTTGTTAGTAGTCTGTATAAAATTTGTTGGTAAGTAGCATAATAAACAGTAGTTGTTGTTTTTAGTTAACAACTAATAATTATCAAAAACTTATTAACATTTAGCTTTCCGAAAATATTCTATTTATTTATTAAATTCAAAAGAAATTGTAGTTATCCACATATCAACACACCTATTATTATTATTAAATTTTAAATATATATAAATACTATTAATATAGGTGTGTGTAAAACTTTGTGTTAAAAAGTTATTTAATAAATCTTGTAAAACCCTTTATTTATCGAGTGATTTTAATTTTATAAAAATTGATATAATGCTTTATTTTTAGTAAATTTATACGTTATAAACTATAAAAATTGGAGTTAATTTAATGGAATTTAAAGTAAATAGTAAAGAACTTGAAAAAGTGCTTACCAAAATAATTCCTGCTGTTCCTACACGAACACCAATGGCAATTTTAGAGAACTTTTTATTTGAAATTAAAGGTGGAATTTTAACAATTATAGCTACCGATTTAGAAATTTCAATGAAGTCATCAATTAATATTGTTGCAGATGAAGATATTTCAATGATAGTTCCTGCAAAGTTAACTTACGATATCTTAAAATCCCTTGGCGATACTTCAGTAAATTTTGAAATTACAGATAATCATAAAATTAATCTTAAAACAGATAATGGTGAATATTCAATAAGTTATCTCGACTCTGAAGAATATCCAGAAATTCCTACATTTCCTACCAACGAAGATGAAATAAACGAAATTGAAATGAGTGGTTCGGAATTAAAAAATGCCTTTGATACAACAGCTTTTGCAATGAGCAAAGAAGAAATGCGACCAGCAATGATGGGAACATTATTAGAATTTGAAGAAGAAGGCTTACGTTTTGTTGCTACCGATGGACACAGACTTTCGAACTTATTGAAACATACTATTAAAGCAGATAAAGAAATAACAGAAAAATATGTTGTTCCCGAAAAAGCTATTTCTGTTCTTCAAAAGATTTTAGACGAAAAGAATGTAAAAGTTTATATGAGCAATACCCATATTTCATTTAAGCTAAACGATATTGAACTTATTACAAGATTGATAGGACAAAAATATCCAGAGTATAGAAGCGTAATTCCTTTAGAAAATGAATTTGAATTAAAATTAAAAACTAAAGAACTATTAACAGCAATTAAACGTATGATGTTATTTTCGGCTACATCAAGCACACGCCGTGTTAAGTTTGCCATAAGTGAAAATAACCTTGAAATATCTGCAGAAGATGTTGATATGGGAAATTTTGGTAAAGAAAATATTATGTGCCAATATGACGGAACCCCTTTAGAAATAGGCTTTAACTCGCAATACGTTAGCGATGTATTAAGTCATTTGGTTGCGGAAGAAGAAATTATTTTTAAACTTCATTCGGCAAATAAAGCAGTTGTTGTAGTTCCAAGTAAAAGTAACGATAAACAAGATTTAATGATGTTGGTTATGCCTGTTAGGCTAAATAATTAAAAAATGGTGTTAAACAAGATAGAGCTGAAAAATTATAGATTACACTCAGATACAAAAGTTAGTTTTTCAAAATATCTAAATTATATTGTTGGTGGAAATGGTCAGGGTAAAACATCCCTCATAGAATCAATCTATTACCTTTGCACGTCAAAAAATTTAACTCAGTCTAAAGATTTAGAAGTTGTTTCGTTCAACGAAACATATTTTAATATTCTTGGAAGTTTTTCTGATTTGACTGATAACAATGTTAGAGTTTATTTCAATAACGGTGATAATAAAAAATCAATTTTTGTTGATGATAAACAGATTGGCAGGGCGTCTAATTTAATTGGAAAATTTCCGGTTGTAACTCTGATACCAGCTAATCACTTGATAACACAAGGTGCACCTGCAGATAGAAGAAAATTTTTTGATTCTGTAATTTCACAATCGAGTAGCACCTACTTAAAAATTTTGTTGGATTATAATAAGACTTTGCGTCAAAGATCTTCTCTACTTAATCAAATTAAAGAGAGTAAATCGCAAAAACTTTTGGATGAACTTTCTGTTTGGACAGAGTCGCTTATAAATCAAGGTTCAGAAATAATTGAACACAGAATTAAGTTCTTAAATTTATTTAAAGATTATATTCAAGATTCTTACAAGAAAATAATGAACAATACTGAAGTTCCATCAATTGAGTATTTTTACTTAAATCAGTTTGATGCACCAAATGTAAAAGAATTATTTATTTCGGAATTAGAAAAAAACAAAAATCTTGAATTAATACGTGGTAAAAATTTAGTTGGTCCGCATAGAGACGAATTTGTTTTTAAGATTAATAAAAAAGAATTAAAAAAATACGGCTCACAAGGTCAACACAAAACATTTTTAATTGCTCTTAGATTTGGTGAATTCTTTTACTTAAAAAGTGTAATTGGTAGAACACCACTTTTTTTGATGGACGATATTTTTGGCGAACTGGATGCTTTTAGAGCTAAAAAAATTAGTGAATATATGAAAGAGATTGGACAAGCATTTATAACTTTAACCGACTTATCCAATTTTGAATATTTAACTAAAGGCGAAGAAGATTTAGTAATAAACATAAATAATGGGCAAGTGATTAATGCCTAACGAGTTTAGAAAAAGAGATAAAACTTTTAGAAGCATATCAGAAATTCTTTTCAAAGAAAAAGATTTTAAAAAAATGGTTTCTAAAGCTAAGGAAGAAGAAGTAGTAATTAGGTTTAGTGAAATTTTTCCTGAACTTAGCACAATATCTAAAGCTGTTAAATTTAATTATGGTGTTTTGTATTTGCGTGTTGAAAACTCCGTTTGGAGAAGTGAGTTAAACCTTAAACAAACAGCAATAATTAGTAAAATTAAAAATAATATAAAAGATATATCAATAGATAAAATAAAATTTATTTCATAAAAGTGTAGGAATAAAAGTGAGTAAAGAATATCAAGCTAGTAATATAAATGTTCTTAAAGGCTTAGAGGCTGTAAGAAAAAGACCAGCAATGTATATCGGTGATGTTGGTTCACGAGGTTTACATCATCTTGTAAATGAAGTTGTTGATAACAGTATTGACGAAGCTCTTGGCGGATATAATGACGTTGTGTTGGTATCAATAAATAAAGATGGTAGTGTAACCGTTGAAGATAGAGGACGTGGTATTCCTGTTGATATTCATCCAATTGAAAAAGTTTCTGCACTCGAAGTTGTTATGACTGTGCTTCACGCTGGTGGTAAGTTCGATAAAGATTCTTACAAGGTTTCAGGTGGTCTTCACGGCGTTGGTGTATCGGTTGTAAATGCTCTATCCGAATGGATGAAAGTTGAAGTAATGCGAGATGGAAAAAAATATTTTCAAGAATACAGAATTGGTATTCCTCAAGCAGATGTTAAAGAAATTGGAACAGTGAGTAAAAAACTTACTGGAACAAAAGTAACATTTATGCCAGATGGAGAAATTTTTAATACTACAAAATTTAAGTTTTCTACCCTTGCTGAACGTATGAGAGAATTAGCATACTTAAATAAAAATGTTTCAATATCAGTTAAAGATGAAATTGAAGGAGATAATGAAACTTACCACTTTAAAGGTGGAATAATTGAGTTTGTTAAATATCTTGATGAAAAAAGAACAGTATTTCACAAGCCTGTTTACATTGAAGGCGAAAAAGATAATGTTCCTGTTGAAATAGCTTTTGAATATAGCGATGCTTACTCGGATAATATTTTTGCTTATGTGAACAACATCAATACTCACGAGGGTGGAACTCACTTATCTGGATTTAAAACAGCATTGACAAGGACTTTTAATACTTACGCTGCAAAAAATAATTTAATAAAAGGTGCTAAAAAAATTACTCTTACTGGTGATGATTTTAGAGAAGGTTTAACAGCAGTAATTTCTGTTAAAGTTGCAGAGCCACAGTTTGAAGGACAAACAAAAACCAAACTTGGTAATAGTGAAGTTCGTTCTATTGTTGAAATGCTTGTTGGAGAAAAACTTTCGGAGTATCTCGAAGAAAATCCTGCAGTTGGTAAAAAAATTATTGAAAAATGTGCTAGAGCTGCCGAGGCACGCGAAGCAGCACGTAAAGCTCGCGATTTGGTTCGCCGTAAAAATGTGCTTGATTCAATGCGTTTGCCAGGTAAACTTGCCGATTGTTCAATAGCAGACCCAGAACATACCGAAATTTATATAGTGGAGGGAGATTCTGCGGGTGGTTCAGCAAAGCAAGGCAGAGATAGAAGATTCCAGGCTATACTTCCGTTAAAAGGAAAAATACTAAATGTAGAAAAAGCAAAGTTGAACAAAATTTTAGAAAACAACGAAATAAAATCTATGATTTCTGCAATTGGTGCTGGTATTGGATTGGAGTTTGATCCAGAAAAAGCACGATACGGAAAAATTATTATTATGACCGATGCGGATGTTGATGGAAGTCATATTCGTACTTTAATATTAACATTTCTTTATCGTTATATGAAAGAACTTGTAGAGACTGGAAGAATTTATATTGCACAACCTCCCCTTTACAAAATCAAAAAAGGAAAGGAAGAAACCTATGCCTACGATGATAGCGAACGTGATAAAATTTTGTTACGATATAAAGGAAACTCTAGCGAAGTAAACATCGAAGGAGAAAATAATCTTCCTAAAGGTGTTTCAATATCGCGCTACAAAGGTCTTGGAGAAATGAACCCTGAGCAACTTTGGGATACTACTATGAATCCTGAAACCAGAACTGTGTTACAAGTAAATGTAGAAAATGCAGCTGCAGCAGATAAAATATTTGAAACTCTAATGGGCGATGATGTAGAGCCACGTAGAGCATTTATTGAAAAAAACGCTAAGTATGCAAATGTAGATATTTAATATTTAGTGTGTCAATCCCAAATGTTTTTATCGGGAATCTCAGAAAAAGAATAAGATTACCCCAAAGGGGCAGGCTGTGTAAAAGCATCACTGAATGACGGAATAAAACAAAAATTTAATAAATATAAAAGTAGATAAAAATTATGTCAACATTTTTTGAAAAAATATTACCAGTTACTCTTGAAGATGAAATGAAATCATCCTACATCGATTACTCGATGTCTGTAATTGTTGCAAGAGCTTTACCAGATGTGCGAGATGGATTAAAACCAGTTCATCGCCGTGTGCTTTATGGAATGCACGAGCTGGGTGTAGCTCACAATAAGCCATATAAAAAATCCGCAAGAATTGTGGGTGAGGTTTTGGGTAAGTATCATCCTCACGGCGATACTGCTGTTTACGATTCGATGGTGCGTATGGTGCAACCATTTTCTTTGCGATATCCACTTGTTCAGGGTCAAGGAAACTTTGGTTCGGTTGATGGTGATAATGCAGCAGCAATGCGTTACACAGAAGCTCGTATGGCAAAAATTTCGGAATTAATGCTTAGAGATTTGGACAAAAACACTTGCGACTTTTCACCCAACTTTGACGACTCGCTTCAAGAGCCAATAGTAATGCCATCTTATCTTCCAAACCTACTAATAAATGGTGCAACAGGAATAGCTGTTGGAATGGCAACAAATATTCCTCCACACAATATTACCGAGGCTATCAATGGTGTAATTGCATATATAGAAGACCCAGAAATTAATACTCCCAATTTAATGAAACACATCACCGCTCCAGATTTTCCTACCGGTGGAATTATATATGGTTACGAAGGAGTTCGTAGTGCTTATGAAACAGGGCGTGGCAGAGTTGTAATTAGAGCAAAAGCAAATGTTGAAACTCATAAAAATGACCGAGAATCTATTATTATTTCCGAACTTCCATTTCAAGTAAACAAAGCAAATTTAATTGAAAAAATTGCAGATCTTGTTCGCTCGGGAAAACTAAATGACATATCAAATCTTAGAGATGAATCGGATAGGGATGGAATGCGTGTGGTTATTGAGTTAAAACGTGATGGGCAACCAGCCGTTGTATTAAATCAGCTATTTAAACACACACAAATGCAGGTAACCTTTGGCGTTATTTTGCTTGCACTTGTAAGAGGAATACCTAAAGTATTAACTCTTAAGGAAATGATTAAACATTATGTTGAACACAGAATGGATGTTTTAATTCGTAGAACAAGATACGAGTTAGATTCTGCCGAAAGACGTGCTCATATTTTGGAAGGTTACATAATTGCTCTTGATAATATTGATGAAGTAATTAAAGTAATTAGAGCCTCAAAAGATGCCGAAACTGCAAGAAATAGTTTGATAAAAAAATTCAAATTATCAGAAATTCAAGCTAAGGCAATTTTAGATATGCGTCTGCAAAGGCTTACTGGGCTTGAGCGTGCAAAGATTGAGAACGAATATAAAGAAATAATAAAATTAATAGAAAAACTTCAAGGCATTTTAGATAACGAAGAAAAACGTTTCACAATTATTAAAACAGAGCTAATTGAAGTAAGAGATAAATTTGGTGATGAAAGAAGAACAGAAATTATTCACGATCCAAAAGAATTTTCTCTTGAAGATATTATTGCTGAAGAAGATGTTGTTGTAACAATTTCGCACAACGGATTTATTAAAAGAATTCCAGTTAGCGGTTACAGAAAACAAGGACGTGGTGGCAGAGGTGTTACCGGTGCTGGCACTAAGGATGAAGACTTTATTGAGCATATGTTTATTGCATCAACGCATCAATATATTATGTTCTTCACAGATCTTGGTAGAGCGTATTGGCTTAAGGTTCACGAAATTCCAGAAGGTGGACGTGCAGCACGTGGACGCTCAATTGTAAACTTGTTAGAAAAAGATAAGAACGATAAAATTACAGCATTTGTAGCAGTTAAAGAATACTCGGATGATAAATTTCTTGTTATGGCTACAAAGAATGGAACTATTAAAAAAACAGTTCTTTCTGCTTATGCAAATGTGCGTCGTGGTGGAATTAACGCAATCAATTTAGTGCCTGGCGATAAGCTAATGGCTGTTAAATTAACAGATGGCAACAACCATATTATTATTGGAACAAAATCTGGAATGGCTATCCGCTTTGAAGAGGAAAAAGTTAGAAGTATGGGTAGAACATCAACTGGCGTAAGAGGAGTTAGACTTTCGCCTGGCGATGAGGTTGTTGGCTTTATTGTTGTGCGTAGTGTTTCCACACTTCTTGTTGTAACCGATAAAGGTTACGGAAAACGTAGTAACATTGATGATTATCGTATTACCAACCGTGGCGGTAAAGGTGTTAAAACCATTAAGGCTGGTGAGAAAAATGGACACCTAATGTCGCTTATGGAAGTAAACGATAAAGATGAGTTGGTTATTATTACTACTCAAGGTATGGTAATTCGTCAAGGAGTTAAAGCTATAAGGGTTATGGGTAGAAATACTCAAGGCGTTAGAATTATTAACCTTAAAGAAAATGATTCTATTGCAGATATTGCAAAGGTTGTTGTTGAGGATGTAAATAGTAATGACAACTCAGAAAACAGAGAAGCAAACAAAGACGATGAACCAACATTATAGAATATTATCCTTTTGCGGGTAACAAAAAAGCTGTGAATTTTTCACAGCTTTTTTTATGGATTTTTAACAGAACAAAAATAATACGGTAAATAGAGTAACGGAAAACAAACTCATCCACGCAAATAACTAAAATTTTTTATGGTTTTTTTTGTGGGACAAAAAGAGTAAAACATCTACTATTAAAATTCAAAAAAAACGAGAATGGATAATTTTTAGTATTATGTGAAGATTTTGTTTTTTACCGCAGTTCTATTTACCACACTTCGATACACTTCGACCAAGCTCAATGCTCGTAGCTCCGAACACTGAGTGCTTCCCCGCTTTTGGGGGAAGTGTATCGAAGTGTGGACTCAACAACGCACACAATCCGAGCATTGAGCGATGCACTGAGCTCGGTCGAAGTGTAGCTGCGTTTTTTGCAGCATATCGAAATGCGGACTTCCACCCCCCCCTTTAAACAAAAAAAATCCCACAAACGGGGATTTTAATTTTTTATCTCAAATCTTGTATCTTTTATCTTGCGTCTTCAAAATCTCACGGCTCTGTATTAATATCTTGAGCAATATAATTTTCTATACTTTTAGAATCGTAATGGTGAGTCCATCGTCCAATTCTAAAATCATTTAAGAATTTATAATAAGCCCTATCTTTATTTGTGGGCATTCCACCATTTGTTTGATTCATATAGCTCTCTCTACTGTAAATATCGCTAATACCGAATAATCGCCCGAAAATCTCTTTATAAAATGCTTCTTTCCATCCTGATAATTTCATAGCACCGCCAAAACTTGCTTTATCATCATTACTCAT
>CAMZLW010000133.1 GCA_947311785.1 uncultured Ignavibacteriales bacterium
ACAAATGCTGAATCGCTCAAGTTGGAGTAAGGGATGATAACAATAATCCATTAACCTAAACGGTTATCATCCCTTACTCCAGCTAAGGCGGGGCAGGTCGTCTTCTGTGTTGATGATTTTTAATTAGGGTCTTGTTCTTTCCAATCCTATTGCATAATCGGGGTTAACATATTTTCGTATTTTTTCTTCATCAAAACCAATCGTGTCTACACAATAGCCTCTTGCCCAGAAATGATTTACCCAATAAGGTTTCTGTTGCAATTGTGGTTAACTTTACACTTTAAGGTTTTGTTTTTAACCTTAAGCACTTTGCAACTTTCAATTTTAGATTGCACATAACACCCATCTTCTTTCAAGTAAATAACTTAACCTAAATTTTACACCAATTATTTTCAACGTATGCCCCTATTTATAAGTATCTTTGTAGTTGAATTTAAATATAATGAGAAGATTATGAAAAGTTTTGCAGAGATAGGAATTGAAAAAAATATTCTTACCGCAATTAAAGAACTTGGTTTTGAAAATCCAATGCCAGTTCAAGAAAAAGTTATTCCACAATTATTAAGCGATGAAGGTAACGATGTTGTTGCCCTTGCCCAAACTGGAACTGGTAAAACAGCAGCTTTCGGTTTACCCCTATTACAACGAGTTGACACAACAAACAAAAAAACGCAGCATGTAGTAATTAGTCCTACACGAGAACTTTGCGTTCAAATTGCGGATGATATAAAATCCTATTCCAAATATGAAAAAGGGATAAAAGTTGTGGCTGTTTTTGGAGGTGCAAGTATTGAGCATCAGATAAAATCCATTAAACGTGGGGCACATATTATTTCAGCAACCCCAGGGCGTTTGTTAGATTTAATTAATAGAAGAGTTATAGATTTAAGACATATTCAAACAGTTGTTCTTGATGAAGCCGATGAAATGCTCAACATGGGTTTTCGTGAAGACCTTGAGAATATTTTAAGTGATACTCCAAAAGAGAAACAAACACTTCTGTTTTCGGCAACAATGCCAAGGGAAGTAAAAAGAATTGCCGATAAATTTATGACTAATGCTATAGAGTTTACTATTGGCAAGAAGAATGCTGGTGCAGAAAATGTTTCCCACATTTGTTACTCAGTTCATGCAAGAGATAGATATCTTGCACTAAAAAGAATTGTAGATTTTAATCCTGATATTTACGGAATTGTTTTTTGTCGCACAAGACTTGAAACGCAGGATGTTGCTGCAAAACTTATGAATGATGGATATAATGCCGATGCAATTCATGGCGATCTTTCTCAACCACAGCGTGATGTTGTGATGGGTAAGTTTAGAACTAAACATATAACCCTTTTAGTTGCTACCGATGTTGCTGCTCGTGGAATTGATATTAACGATTTAACTCACGTAATTAATTACAATCTTCCAGACGAACTTGAAATTTATACACATCGTAGTGGTAGAACAGGAAGGGCAGGCAAATCTGGAACCTCAATTATAATTTCGAACCTCAAAGAAAAAAGAAAAATTTCCACAATAGAAAAAAAGATTGGAAAGAAGATTGAGAACAAATCAGTTCCGTTAGGAAAAGAAATTTGCAGAGTTCAGTTGTTACATATGATTGATAGAATGGAAAAAACTAATGTTGACGCTACCGAAATTGATGAATTTCTTCCAGAAATAAATAAAAAATTAGAATGGTTAGACAGAGACGAACTAATTAAAAAGTTTGTATCTGTTGAGTTTAATAGGTTCTCGGATTATTATAGAAATACTGCCGACTTAAACAAACCAACTGACGATCGTAAATCTAGAAGAGAAGAAAGATCTCGTGGCGGAAGTAACGAAGGATTCACAAGGTTCTTTCTTAATCTTGGTGCTATGGATAAACTAAGCCCAGTTGATATAATTGGTATGGTAAACGATTTAACAGGTGTTCGTGATATTCAAATTGGTGAAATTGATATTAAAAAAACATTTTCATTTTTTGAAGTTGATAGCGAATTTAAGGATCAGTTGCTGGATACATTTAACCAAGCTGAACATAAGGGAAGAAAAATAAATCTTGAAATATCAGATAAAGCACCAACAAAGCGTTCACGTTCCTCGCGTTCGGATAGAAGAAGGAGCAATGGCGATAAACCACGGTTCAAATCTGGAAGAAATTCTTCGAGAAACTCTAGAGGTTCTTCCAATAAACCAGAAAGAAAAAGACGCAGAAAATAGCATTTAATTTGTTTCTTTTCTTTTGTAAATTGTTAAATAACTTTATTATTTGTGAAAGGTAAAAAATGAGTAACATTAAACCAAAACATACATTTCATATACCCGTGATGGGGTTAAGCTTTACATTGGATTCTCCAATAAAAACAGCTCACCTTGGAATTTCTTCCGTTATGTCTATGTTTGAACATAATATGGTTGAGAAGATGCGTAAATATTATGCTGAAAAATTTAATTTTCCATTTGAACCAATTACAACAAAGATGGAAGATTTTAGAGCGGAGCGAATTACATCTTACCTAAATCTTGTTGATGAAATTGTTAAAGAAAAATTTGAAAACCTTAAAGCCTCTGTGTTAGAGAAAAGAGATGAGTTAGAAAAATATTTTGAACTGCTTCCATCCTTTTCGGATTTACGAAAAAACTTTGACGAAATGATTGCCAAGAATACCAGCATTCAAGATATTCAAAAATGGTTGAACGATAACTTAACCATTGGTAGTATTGATGTAAATATAATGACTAAGCTCGATGGTCCTAATTACAAAGGTAATGAACAACTACCTATTGAACAAAACAACGCACATGCTGCTCTTAGAGGATATGCAAATAGTAAGTTGGAGTCCTCCATAGTTCTTTCTGCCGGAATGAATCCAAGACTTTTTGGATATATGGAAAAGTTTGAAGATTTTTATCCAGACGCTAATGGAAACATTAAAAAGAAAATTATTATTAAAGTTAGCGATTATCGTTCTGCATTAATTCAGGGAAAGTTTTTTGCAAAAAAAGGACTTTGGGTTTCAGAATTTCGTGTAGAATCGGGGTTAAATTGTGGTGGTCATGCTTTTGCATCGGATGGATATTTGCTCGGCCCTATTTTGGAAGAGTTTAAAAACAACCGAGAAACTTTGCTTGATACTATATACAAAATGTTTAAAGATGCCTTAGGCAGAAAGGGAAGAGAAGTTCCAAAGCTAATTCCAGAAGTAAAATTAACTGCACAAGGTGGCGTTGGCACTGCGGATGAACACGACTTTTTGATAAACTATTTTGATGTAGATTCTGTTGGTTGGGGAACCCCTTTTATGTTGGTTCCAGAAGTAACAACAGTAGATGACTACACATTAAAAGTTTTAAGTGATGCTAAAGAAGAGGATCTATATTTGTCTAACGCTTCGCCTCTTGGAATTCCGTTTAACAATGTTAGAGGAAGCTCAAAAGATGTTGAAAGGAAAAAATTAGCAGTTGAAGGAAACCCAGGTAGTGCTTGTCCTAAAAGGTTTTTAGCTTTTAATACTGAATACAGCGAAAAAGCTATTTGCACAGCATCAACAAAATATATTAAAATTAAAGTAGAAGAACTAAAGTCAGAGAATTTATCCGAAGCAGAATACAATAAAAAATATGAACGGATTACAGAAAAAGAATGTTTGTGTAACGGACTTACAGCTTCATCTTTGGTAACTTATAATCTTGATACAAAGATGGAAGGCGAAGCTGTTTCTGTTTGTCCAGGTCCTAATTTGGCTTACTACTCAGGCACATTTTCACTTAAAGAAATGGTAGATCATATTTATGGAAGAATAAATATTCTAAACACAAACAACCGCCCAAATATGTTTATTAAGGAATTGAAAATGTATATAGAATATTTGAAAGATAAAATGGATGAAGCCCCATCCCCTTTTACTGATAAGCAAATTAAGTATTTCGATACATTCCAAACAAATCTTAATAATGGAATTGAATACTACAAAAAAATGTTTGCTGAAAACAGAGACTACCTCAAAGAGACTTACGACAAAGTAGTTTCCGATTTGGAAAACTTAGAGATAGAGCTAAAACAATTTGCACAGCAAACAGCTTAAGATTTCTGTTAGTTTCTTAAATTCCAATCCCAATTCAAATTTATTTGAATTGGGATTTTTTTTTATAAAAAGGCTTTACATAATTTATAGAAAATTTGCTATGCTGAAATACTTCAACAAACTTCACTTCAAGAGCTTCGGTATAGCACGTGCATCGCAACTTCAAAATAACGTATAAAAGAGAGAGTGGTAAAGATGTTAGAAATAATTATAAGAGAAAAGTATAATCTTAGGAAATAGTTTTTGTAAATTTAAGACTAAGATAAAAGCTCCTCGAAAAAGAACAGAAATCACTTCAATTGAAATTCACTCCCTTTTTAGATATTATTACTTCATTAAAATAATTTATAAATAAAATTTTGAGGAAAAAATGTTCGATAAAAATTATCAGTTTTCGGTAGTTGACCGATTTATTAAATATGTAAAAATTGATACAAAGAGCGATGAAGAATCGGAGGTAACCCCAAGCACAGCAGAGCAATTCGATTTGGCAAATTTGTTGGTGGATGAACTCAAGGAGCTCGGATTAACTGATGCAGCAATTGACAACAAGTGCTACGTAATGGCAACGCTTCCTTCCAACACGGCTAAAGATGTTCCAGTTATTGGATTTATTGCACATGTTGATACATCTCCCGCGGTTAGTGGAAAAAATGTAAATCCACAAATTCATAAAAATTATCAGGGTGGGGATGTAGAAATAGGCGAAGGAAAAATAATAGATGTTGCTAATAATCCAGAGTTAAATGATATGTACGGAATGGATATAATTACAACGGATGGAACAACCCTACTTGGTGCTGATGATAAAGCGGGTATTGCAGAAATTATGGATGCACTTCAATACTTAAAAACTCATCCAGAAATTAAGCATGGTACAATTAAAATTGGCTACACTCCAGATGAAGAAATTGGACGCGGAGCTGACCATTTTGATGTTGAAAAATTTGGAGCAAAGTATGCTTATACCATTGATGGCTCTACACGTGGCGAGGTTGAAACGGAAACATTTAGTGCTGATGCGGTTGAAATAAATTTTATAGGAATTAATGTTCATCCAGGCTACGCAAAAGATAAAATGGTTAAC
>CAMZLW010000134.1 GCA_947311785.1 uncultured Ignavibacteriales bacterium
AAGTGGTGTTTGTTTGCAATATTTTTCTTTTTAACTATCTAAAAATAAGCATCTTACACCTCTTTTCTCCTTTTTTGTTTTAGTTTTTTAAGTAATAAACCTTTTGGAAAAATTAATGAACAAAATTAAATATCTTTTAGCTAGTTGTCTCCTTGTTGTGTGCAGTTCTACAAACATTTATAGTAAAGTATCTGATGATACACTGTTTGTTGCTACTACATTTACACCTAAAAATAGTTTTACAAGTGGTGCGGAAGGACCAGCGGTAGATAAGGATGGAAATCTTTATGCTGTTAACTATAATCATCGGGGAACTATTGGAAAGGTAGCCGCACAAGGTACTACCTCTTTGTTTGTTGAACTACCTAACGGAAGCGTAGGGAATGGTATTCGTTTTAACAGAAAAGGGGATATGTTTATTGCAGATTATAAAAATCATAATATCCTAAAAGTTAATATGGATTCGAAAAGCATCGAAGTATATGCTCACGATTCTAGAATGAATCAGCCTAACGATATTGCTATTACTGATAACGATGTTATTTATGCAAGCGATCCTAATTGGGGTGAATCTACTGGCAATCTCTGGATGATTGATACTAATGGAACTACACATTTATTAGAATCTGGTATGAGTACTACAAATGGACTAGAAGTTTCACCAGATAACAAAACTTTGTATGTAGGTGTAAGTGATGGAGCTAGTGGTGACAGAATTTGGGCATACGATATCTTACCTAATGATAGCTTAGAGAATAAACGTTCGATTAAGAAATTTTTTGATGGTTCTGTTTTAGATGGAATGAGAACGGATAGCCTTGGTAATTTATATGTTGCTTGCTATAATAAAAAAAAGATTACAATCTTAACTCCTGATGGTGAAGTTATAAGAGAAGTTGCAACAATTGGAAGCAAACCAACAAATATTGCATTTGGTGGAGCCGATGGAAAAACATGTTACGTAACTATTGCAGGCAACGGAAATATTGAAACCTTTAGAACTGATACACCAGGGAGAAGTTGGATTATGAATAATAAAGTTACAGAAATTGATAGAAGCGAATCCTCAAATACTCCTAGTGGTTTTAAATTAGAGCAAAACTATCCAAATCCGTTTAACCCAACAACTACAATTGGTTTTGCACTTCCAACCCAAAGTGATGTAAATATTTCGGTCTATAATGTAGTTGGAGAAAAAGTTGCACAATTAGCAAATAGTAATATGGTTTATGGTAATCATATAGTTATTTTTGATGGAAGTGATTTAGTAAGTGGAATGTATGTGTATAAAATTACGGCTGGTAACTATGTATCAATAAAAAAAATGATGCTGCTAAAATAAAGCATAAAAATTCTGAATGACTTTTGGGTTTTGCAAATATGATGCTGTAAGGGTAAATGGTAGTAGAGCAATTACAATGGTACGAAGAGGATTTATAAATTGTATAAAATAGGAAGAGATAAACATGGATAGAAGAAAATTTTTTAAGACAACTGCCATTTCAGCAGCTGGTTTGTCTATAGCCTCAAAAGACATTTTATTGGCAAATAGTAAAATAGACATTACGCATTTTGGAGTTCATCAATTTATTGAAGAAAATCCAGAAGCCGTATTTATAATGCGTACTGATGTTGATAAGAAAACAAATTCAGCAAAAATATATGAAACTAGCAGTGCATTCGCAAAATCTGTTCTTGTTCCAAAAGAGGAAGGGGAACTTGGTGCAGTGCCAATAAGTAATATGGTTGCCATTAAACCAAACTTAACGTTGCGTTTTAATCATGATGCAAGGCATACAGTTGAAGGCACAATGGGTATTGTAACTGATTCCTTTTTTGTGGAAGGGGTTGTTGAAAGGTTAAAAGAGTTAGGAACAGTAAGTGATAAAATTCATCTAATTGAGACAAATTATAATAGCCAAGATTTAACAGACGGAGGTTATATTAGTCTGAAAGAACGAGCAGGTATTAATCTTGAAAATTTATCTGATGGAGTTGGTGGAATTGACGAAAGTAAAATAATTTGGAAAAATGTTGTAAGTGGTGGGTATTTTAAAAAACTTCCATACATATATCCTGTAAGTGCACCAAATAGTTGGTTGCTAAATATTGCCAAACTTAAAGCTCACAGTATGGGCATAACATCTTGTGCAAAAAATTTGCAAGGCACAATTGTTAAAAATTATCAAGAGCATTGCCGAAGAATTACTGATGGAAATCCTGATGATGTTCCAAACGAGCATATTGTTGCAGATGCAAAAAAAAATATTATTGCCAGTTATTTTAAGCATGCCGATACAATTCCTCGATGGGATAGACCTGGTGCACAAGGTGGCGTATGGCAAGAAACATGGGCAACTCGTTGTTTAGATAATATCTCAACTCTTAATACTGGTCTTCATATTATTGAAGGTATTTATGGAAGAGATGGAAACTTTGTAGAGGGGCCATCGGAGGGAGACGATACAAATAGTGGAATTGCCACAGACTATATGAGCAATGTAATTATATTCGGAAAAAATCCGTTTAACGTAGATAATATTGCTCACTGGATAGCTGGTCATGAACCTGGTAACTTCGGACTTTTCCACATGGCCATTGAGCGAGGGTTAACAACAGAACTAAATCCAATGAATATCCCAGTTTACGAATGGAAAACAGATGGAACCGCAACTTTAACGCCATTAACCGATTTTAATAGAACTCCACTTAAAACAAAATATTTGCAAAGAGATTATGATGGGCAGAGTGAACCGTTATGGCATCTTTGCGATGAAACATACGAATATACAACTTCAGTTGATGATGAAAAAGATACTGTAATTCCTAGTGAGTATAGTCTTGAGCAAAATTATCCAAATCCATTTAATCCAAGTACAAAAATAGAATTTTCACTAAGTAAAGCTGCCCATACAAACCTTTCTGTTTTTAATGTACAAGGTAAAAAGGTTGCTACTCTTGTAAATAAAAAACTTAGTGCAGGAATACATACATATAATTTTGATGCCAATTCAGGAATCTTACATTTAGCATCTGGACGATATTTCTACAGACTGGAATCGGGAGGATATTCCAAAACTAAAAAGATGGTATTAGCAAAATGATAAAAACTTTAATTGTTTTTCTATTTTGTACTGCAATATTTAATGCACAAAATTTGACAATTTATAATAAATCCAATAGTAGTCTTTTAAGCAATAATGTTAGTTCGCTATTTATTGATGCAAATAATACTAAATGGTTTGGAACAAAAAAAGGACTCTCTCTGCTTTATGATAATTTATCGTGGGATTCACTTAAAACAGATGACGGTTTAGCCTCAAATATTATTACAGATATAACTTCCGATATAAGTAGAACAGACAGCAATTTTATTGAAGTTGCAACTCTGGGTGGAATTTCCAAACTAAATATTAGTGCAGAAAAAATAGTTGTGCTACAACCAGTTACCAAAGAGAACAGCGAACTTATTTCAAATGATTTACGTTCACTATCTATAAATAGTAGTGGCATTCATTGGTTTGCTACCTCATCTGGTGCCTCTTCTTTTGATGGAACAAATTGGAATAATTTTTCGAAAGAAAATTTTTGGTTAATTTCAAATGATATAACAGATATAGCTTCTCGTAGTAACCATTATACATATCTTGCAACTAGTAGTGATGGTGTATCTAGGATAAAGCAAGATGTGGATGGTATTTCAAGTGCTTCCGAAATTACAAAAGAGTGGAGTGGACTTGCATCGGATAGTGTTCACACTCTGTTTATTAATAAGCTAGGTAGAAGATGGTACGGAACTACCAAAGGTGTATCTATGCACTTTGGAGATAAGACTAAAGAAAATTGGATTACCTATAACTCCGATGATGGTTTAATAGAAAATAATGTTACAGCAATTTGTGAAGATAGCGTTGGCACAATGTGGTTTGGAACTGAAGCAGGGCTATCAAGTTTTGATGGTACAGTTTGGAAAAGTTATACTACTAGTAATGGTCTATCTGGAAATATAATTTATGATTTAGCTGTAGATATAAATGGTAATATTTGGATTGCCACAAATAATGGTATTACATATTTAGACAAAGTTACATCTATAAAATCAGAACAATTTGTAAAGGCAAGTTCTAAATTATCGTTATCTACATATCCAAATCCATTTAATATGCAGGTGCAAATAGATTTCTCAATTATCAACAGAGGGGCTGTAGAACTTAAAATTTATGATATTCGTGGTAAAGAGATATTTAACTTTTACGAACAAGAATTATCAGAAGGAAATTACTCTGTTACGTGGAATGGAACAGATTCAAAAAATAATACTGTTTCTTCAGGTATTTATATTTGTCAGTTAATTTCCAATAATCAACGGGTTTCCCAAAAACTTCTTCTAATGAAATAAATATGAAAATCAAAAATTTACTTATACTAAGCTGTTTACTATTAACACCTCTTTTAGGACAAATACGAGAATATACGGTAAAAAAAACAGATACGCCAATAGTTATAGATGGCATATTGGATGAAGCTCAGTGGAAACATGCTTTATTAACAGAGCCGTTTGTTACGCAAGAATCTGGAGCAAGCGTAGTTGTAAAAACTCAAGCAAAACTACTTTGGGATAACGAAAACCTTTATATTGGCTTTATTGCAAGCGACCCAGATGTTTGGGGTAAAATGACTGCAAGAGATTCGCATCTTTGGAATGAAGAGCCAGTTGAAGTGTTTATTGACCCTAATAACGATAAGTTTGATTATATCGAATTTGAGTTTAATCCGCTTGGAACAGAGTTGGATATATTTATGGATAAAGCTTATTCGGAAGGTGGCTCAGCTAATTTTGGGTGGAATTTAGTTGGGCTTCGTTCGGCTGTTTCTATTGCTGGAACCCTAAATAATCCTACTGACACAGATACTGCTTGGTATTGCGAACTTGCAATTCCATTTAGCGGTATAGATGCAAAAATTACTTCGCCATTAAACAATCCTCCAATTGCTGGTGAATTGTGGCGTTTAAACTTAGCACGCTACAATCGTGCAAGAGATAGTAACGGTAACGAGATAAATGCAGTTACTTCTTGTTGGAATAAAACAGGAACTCCATCTTTTCATGTACCAGAAAAATTTGGACGCATTATTTTTACTGACGAATTAGTAGTATCTGTTAAAGATATTTTCTCAGAAAATTATACAACAAATAAGTTTCAACTTATAGGTAATTATCCAAATCCATTTAATCCAAGCACAAAAATTGCATTTAATATCCCAGTTTCGGCTTATACTAGTTTGAAAGTATATAATATTTTGGGGCAAAAAGTCGCTACTTTAGTGAATAAAGAATTAACTGCTGGCTATCATGAATATAAATTTGATGCTTCGACACTTCAACAAAGTTCATCAGTTCGTAATTTGTCGTCAGGATTGTTTTTTGCAAGGTTAGAATCTAATGGATATTCTCAAGTAAAAAAGATGTTTTTAATTAAGTAATTATTCTAAAGATTATTTGTTAATAACAACTAACATTAACAAATATCTTGTCAAATCTGATATAATAGATTTATTTTATGTTTCTATTCATTTTTATTTATTTCTATTTGTTTCGGTTTAGCATAGCTATTTTGTGTTAAAGAGATATATTTGTTATCTTTTGATGTATATAAATAAAAAGAAAGTAATTTTGTATGAAAAACAAAAAAGAATGAAATAACCGTTGTTGGTGGTGGAAGAATAACCAACTACCTCATTTTGCCTTCAACACTTCATTTGCAAAGAATGGGTGAAGTAAGTAGTATTGATGTGTGTTAAACTGAATTAGTTGAAGTGTTGCAACATCTATTAGTGTGAATTTGTGATATAAACAAAGATTCTGAAATGCACTTCGATGAACTCAGCGTAAAAATTTAGAATGACTTTAGGGGTTATGCAAAGTCTTCTTCAAAAATATGCACCAGTTGGTACTGGCGGAAGATGTATAAAAATTACACCTCCATTAATTACAACTTTAGAAAAATTGGGAAAAGGATTAAAAGTTTGTGATGAAGTATTATAATAGATTGTGAAACGAGCATGTAAAAGTCTTTTACACAAAACTGGACGATTATAAAAGCGAATGTCATTCCGTGATGTTCTTACACAGCCTGCCCCTTTTGGGAATAGATTCCCGATAAAAACGTTCAGGAATGACAACATGAAGGAAATTATAAACAGATAAAAAAATGAAAACTATATTATATTCAAGAATGCAAACTGCAGTTCTTCTGCTGTTACGATTAGTAATTGGTTATCATTTCCTTTACGAAGGAATTGATAAATTGCTTAGTCCCAACTGGAGTTCTGCTCCTTTTCTATTGCAATCCAATTGGATTTTTTCTGATTTTTTTAATTATCTTGCATCTTCGCCAAGTACTCTGGTTGTAATAAATATCTTAAATATTTGGGGACAAATATTTATTGGAATCAGTTTAATAGTTGGTCTTTACTCCTCAATAGCTGCTTTGTTTGGAGCGGTTTTAATTTTTAGTTATTACATTGCAATTCCACCTTTTGTAGAGAGTTACACATTTATTGATAAAAATTTATTTGAGTTATTTGGATTTTTAATAATTACAATATTCCCAACAAGTAATTTAATTGGGTTGGATTTCTTATTAGAAAAGTATAGGAACTTAAAGAATGCCAAACAAAAATAATGATAATAATCTAAACGGAAAAATTTCACGAAGAGATATAATAAAAGGTATTTCTACTATTCCGTTGCTCGGTGTTTTTGCTTACGATTACTGGAAACAAAGAGCTAAATACAAAGTTAAAAATAAAGTTGTTAACTTTAATCTTGGTCTTGATAATGAAAAGGTAGCATCCCTACCAAGTAATAAAAAAAGCTCGGGACAATTAGTAAGGATAGGTATTATTGGAACTGGTAATAGAGGGAAGGCATTGTTAAAAGCGGCTGGATTTGCTAATGTAAATTGGTATAATGAAACGGCAAGAAATAACCCAAGTTCTTTAGATAAATATCACAATCAAGAGTTACTAAATATTGAAGTTATAGCTGTTTGCGATGTGTTTGACTACCATGCAGAACAAGGGATAGAACTTGCTTCAAACGGAATGCAACCCAATGGGGAGCAAGTAAATAATAAGGTAAAACGTTACCGCAGATATCAAGATTTATTAGCTAATAAAAATATTGATGCAGTAATAATAGCAACACCCGACTTTCATCATGCTCACATGACTATTGATGCAATTAATGCTGGCAAGCATGTATATTGCGAAAAAACAATGACCTTAACCGAAGATGAACTTCACGAAGTTTATAAAACAGTTAAAAAGAGTAATCTTGTTTTTCAACTTGGGCATCAACTAAGCAAAAGCGAAACATATAAAAAAGCTAGAGAAATAGTTAGTAAAAATATTCTAGGAAAAGTAACACTTATAGAGACTACAACAAATCGTAACTCTGTTAGTGGAGCTTGGTACAGGCATTTAGATAGTAATGGTAAGCCCAAAAGAGGTTCAGCCGAAACAATAGATTGGAAACAATGGCTTGGTACGACACCCAAAATTCCATTTAGCTTAGATAGATATTATGGTTGGGCAAGATATTTTGATTACGATACCGGACTTGCTGGGCAGTTGCTCTCACATGAAGCTGACGGAGTAAATCAAATTATGGGCTTTGGTATTCCAAAGTCGGTTGTTTCATCTGGGGGAATTTATTTTTACGACAAAAAAACTCGTGATATGCCAGATACTTTTCAAGTAACACTCGAATATCCCGATAGAGATTTTACTATGCTTTATAGTGCAACACTTGCAAATAGTCGTTCTCGCGGAAGAGTATTTATGGGAAGTGATGCAAGTATGGAAGTGGGAAGTAATTTGAAAGTTATTGCAAATTCCGATTCGTTACAATACAAAACACAAATTAAAAACGGATTAATTAGCACATCAGAACCATTTTATACATATCCCCAAAAGCAAATAAACCTTGATGGAATAAGCTCTGCAACTGAAAGATACTATGCAGAACGTGGACTTACTGATACAAAGGTTAACGGAAAAAGTATAGATATAACTCACCTTCATATTAAGGAATGGGTTGATGTTATTAGAAATGGCGGAATTACAGGGTGCAATATAGATATAGCTTTTGATGATACAGTTGCTGTATTAATGGCACATAAATCGTATGTAGAAAAAAGAAGAGTTGAGTGGAACCCAATAAAACGAAAAATTATTTGATAAAATACAAGGATACAATATGGAAAATGGATTTCATTGGTTAGACACTTTAGTAGTAGTAGCTTACTTTGTTGGAATTACGGGATATGGCATGTGGCTAATGCGAAAAGTGAAAAATAGTGATGGATATTTTAGAGGAAGTAGAAAGTTCAACAAATGGGTAATGATGGCACAAGGCTTTGGGGCAGGAACACATGCCGAAAATTTTGTTGCACAAACTGGGGCTAGTTTTCAACTTGGTTTTGCCTCCATTTGGTACCAATGGAAAAATATGGTTATAACTCCATTTTATTGGCTTATTGCTCCCTGGTATCGTAGAAGTGAAAAAACAACTGTTGGCGAAATAGTTGAAGAGCGTTACGGAAGAGCAATGGGAACATTTTATTCAGTATTTGCAATTCTATTTTTTATTTTTGCCCAAGGTGCAATGCTTAAGGGTGCCGGAAAAGTTATAGCAGTTGCTACATCAAATGCAATTTCACCAGATGGAGTAATTATTGGTATGACTGTTGCCTTTATTATTTATAGTTTTTTTGGCGGAATGGTTTCATCAGCTTATGCAACACTTATTCAAAGTTTAATGATTATAGTTCTCTCATTTATGTTAATTCCATTGGGGTTAGGAGAAGTTGGTGGCTTTGCAGGAATGCGTGAAATTTTGCCTAATAATTTTTTCGATTTATTTAGTGCAGAAACTGGCATTGGTGCATTTACGGTTTTAATGTTAGCAATAAACGGAGTAGTGGGCATAACAGCACAACCACACATGGTATCTATGTGTGCAACTGGTGCAACAGAACGTGCCGGAAGAGTAGGGATGACCTATGGCTCATTTACTAAGCGAGCAGTTACAATTGGCTGGGCATTAACTGGGCTTATTGTTGCAACATTAGTTATAAAAAACGGACAAAAGCTTGATGACCCAGAAATGGCTTTTGGATATGCAACACAAGTGCTTTTATCTCCAGGTTTGTTAGGCTTAATGGTAGCTTCAATACTTGCAGCAAATATGTCATCCGCATCAAACTTTATGGTAAATACTGGAGCTTTATTTACACAGAATTTTTACAAAGGTTTAATCAACAAAAACCCAAATGATAAACAATTACTTTGGGTAGGAAGAATTTCAAGCTTACTGCTAACACTACTTGGTGTAATATTTGCATTCTACGTAGATAGTGTATTGCACGCATTTTTGTTTATTGAAACTATTGCTGCCTTTATGGGTATTATGATTTTTGGTGGAATTTTATGGAAGCGAGCAAATAGATATGGTGCTATTGCTGGTGTTGCTTCTGCATATATACTTTACTACATACTGAACTATTTGAATACTGGAGTAGTTGAAATTGTTTACAAATGGGAACCAGAACCTTTTGCATGGGCTATGCTAGCCGGATTTAGTATGCTTATTTTGGTAAGCCTTATTACAAAGGTTGAAGACTCAAAACGCATCGATAAATTCTTCGATAATATGCTTAGGCTTTCCGATGAAGATAGAATGAAAAATGGTAAAAAACCATTAGCGGCAGAGTTAGGACACGATTTGTTGTTACTTGATTTACCAACTTGGTTTACAGCTGAACGTTGGAAAGGCTTCACTAAAAGATATCGTGAAGATTGGACTGGCTTTTTATATTCGTGGCTATTTGTTGGTGTATTACTTCTGTTAGCGTGGGCTGTTTTACAAATACAATAAAGTGGAATTATAATTAATGTAAGGTATAGAGCTTAGCCATAGTATTAATTATCAAACAAAAAAGTAAAATGAAAAAACTTAAAATAGGAATAGTTGGCTGTGGCACTATTGCTCACGTTCATGCAGAGGCAATTCATAAATCTAATAATGCAGAATTACACTCGCTTTTTAGCCGTAGTGAAAAAAATGTTAAAAAGTGTGGAGAAAAATTTGGAGTAAAATGGAACACAGATTGGGAACAATTTATTTCTGATTCTGATTTAGATATTGTTTCTATTTGCACGCCAAGTGGTAACCATCTCAATTACGGAGAAAAAGCTGCCGAAGCTGGCAAGCACGTTATTGTTGAAAAACCAATTGAAGTAACCCTAAAACGAGCAAACACTTTAATTGAAAAATGTAAAAATAATAATGTTCAGCTTGCGGTAATTTATCAAAGTAGGTTTATGCCAGAAATTGATAAACTGAAAAAACAAATAGAGGGAAATGAAATAGGAAATATTTTTATGGGCGATGCCTACATAAAATGGTTTCGCAATCAGGAGTATTACGATAGTGGTGCATGGCGTGGTACTTTTGAATTGGATGGTGGTGGAGTTCTTATAAATCAAGGAATTCATACAATTGATTTACTCCAATGGTTAATGGGCGATGTTGAAACAATCTATGGAAAAATTGGAACTTTAACTCACGAAAATTTGGAAGGGGAAGATAACGCAGTAGCTGTAATAAAATATAAAAGTGGAGCAATAGGCGTTATTGAAGGCTCAACATCTGTGCAACCAGCACAATCCAGAAGGATAGAATTACATGGCACTAATGGTACCGTAATTATTGATAATAATGATGTAAAAATTTTAACATCTAAAGTAAAAGAAGAACTTGCTAACAAAGACGAAGAAGCTTCTGGTTCAAGTAGTCCTCTTGGTGGTTTTTCAATTGAACCTCACAAAAAACAATTTGAAGCCATTGTTAACGCAATAAAAACAAACTCTATTCCACCTCTTTCAGGGGAAGATAGCTTAAAATCCTTAGCGATTGTACTTGCTATCTACAAGTCGTCAAAATTAAATACCGAAATAAACTTAGATAAATTTATTAGCGATAATTTGTAATTAGTTTTGTAAATGTCGATTATTACAATTTAGCGGAAGTTGGAAAAATTTCAACGAAGAGAAAATAAAATTAAAAGGAAATAGTATAATGAAAAAAACAATTTTACTGATGGCAATAATGATATTAGCAGTTAGCTGTGGAGAAAAAAAGGATGTTAATAAAATTACTTATGAAGAAATAAAAGTTGAGGCTCCATTTAATATGCCTGTTATTAAAATACCTAAATTTCCTAATCGAATATTTAATATCACAAAGTATGGTGCAGTTGAAGGAGGCAAAGTAAAAAACACGGAGGCAATTGCTAAGGCTATTGAGGCATGTTCAAATGCTGGCGGTGGAATAGTTAATGTTCCTAAAGGTAAATGGCTTACGGGAAGTATCCATTTAAAAAGTAATGTAAATCTGCATTTGGAAAAAGGAGCCATATTAAATTTTACCGATAATCCGCAAGATTACCTTCCTGCAGTACAATCAAGTTGGGAAGGAATGGAATGTTATAATTATTCTCCTTTAATTTATGCGTTTGAATGTAATAATATTGCAATATCCGGAGATGGTAAAATACATGCCAAAATAGATACGTGGCGAGAGTGGATGGAGCGACCTAAAGAACATTTAGAGGCTTCGAAAAGACTCTACAATATGGCGGCTAAAAATATTCCAGTAGAAGAACGTGACATGACAAAAGGGGGCGGGAATTTCCGACCTCAATTTATTCAATTTAACCGTTGTAATAATATTTTGATAGAAGATATTTCAATCAGAAATAGTCCCTTTTGGACTATGCACTTGTTACTTTGCAAAGATGCCGTAGTCCGTAATGTTGATGTATATGCACACGGACATAATAATGACGGAATTGATCCCGAAATGACTCAAAATTTATTAGTGGAAAATTGTACTTTCAATCAGGGCGATGATGCTATTGTAATTAAATCAGGAAGAAATCAAGATGCCTGGAGGTTAAATACCCCAAGTAAAAATATTGTTGTTAGAAATTGTGAAGTGCAAGATGGTCATCAATTACTTGCAATAGGAAGTGAACTTTCGGGCGGTGTTAGCAATGTTTATATTCACGATTGTGTTTTCCCTTTTAGAAAAGATAAAGCATCGCTAATTAATATTTTATTTATTAAAACAAATTTACGTAGGGGTGGATATGTTAATAATATTTATGTCGAAAATATAAAAGCTGGTAAAGTACTTGGTGGTGTATTTGGTATAAGTACCGATGCATTGTACCAATGGCGTGATTTAGTACCTACATACGAAAGACGCTTAACAAAAATATCAGAAATACACATAAAAAATATTGAGTTAGATGAAGCTAAAATTGCAATAAATATTAATGCCGAATCTGAAATGCCACCTGAAAATATAACTCTTGAGAACATCACAGTAAAAAAGATTTTAAATAAAGCTAAGCATATTGTAAACGCAAAAGATATTGTAGAAAAAAATGTTAAATATGGAATTGAATGAAATTTTTTGCGGTTAATAAGGAGGAGAATATTTATTTTTGGATGTGTAGAAAAAAATAATAAAAAACAGAGGGGACATGTAACAAAAGAGGAAACAAATACGAACCAACAATAATAAATGTTTTTTATACAGTTTTTTTATGAAACTTACTTAAGGGAAAAAATGGGAAACAGAAAACCAACATTAGTAATACTGGCTGCGGGTTTAGGCTCGCGCTACGGAAGTTTAAAACAGATTGATAGAATTGGGCCATCTGGAGAGAGAATAATAGATTATTCTGTTTATGATGCCCTAAATGCTGGATTTGGCAAAATTGTTTATATAATTCGTAAAAAATTTCATAAAGAATTTAAAGAAGTAATTTTGAACGAACTTCCATCAGATATAGAAACAGAAATAGTTTTTCAAGAATTAGATTCTGTTCCTTCAGCAAACAGTTTTTCTAAAGAAAGGGTAAAACCATGGGGAACTGCTCATGCTTTGTTGTGTGCAAGCTCAAAAATAAATGAGCCATTTGCTGTTATTAATGCAGATGATTTTTACGGAGCAGAATCGTATAAAATTGCAGCCGACTTTTTAACATCTAACAAATCGGATAATGAACATGCACTTATTGGTTATAAGATAAATAATACATTATCAGAATATGGCTCTGTATCGCGTGGTGTCTGTGAATCGGATAGAGAAAATAATTTGGTATCAATTGTTGAGCGAACAGAAATAAAAATATTGGATAATAAAATAATATTTAAAGATGAAAACAGTAATTGGAGTTCTTTAACTGGTAACGAAATTGTTTCAATGAATATGTTTGCATTTAAACCTTCAATTCTAAATTACTTTAAAACTTATTTTGACGAATTCCTTGAGCAAAATAAAAACAACTTAAAAGCAGAATTCTTTTTGCCAACTGTGGTTGATAATTTAATAAATAGTAATAAAGCAATTGTGAAAATTTTGGAAACAAATGCTAGTTGGTTTGGCTTAACATATTCTGAAGATAAACCAATTGCAAAAAATAGAATTACAGATTTAGTAAATAAAGGCACTTATAAAAATAAAATATGGGCTAAATGAAAATGATAAAAGAGATAATTTCAAACTTTAAAATTTATGGCGATTTTATAACTGCAAAACCATTTGGCAACGGACACATTAACGATACTTATCTTGTGCAGTTTAATCAAGCTGGGGTTGAAGTTAAATATATACTTCGGAAAATAAATAAATTTGTTTTTAAAAATCCAGAAGCAGTTGTTAACAATACTGTAAAAGTAAATAACCATATTGCTAAAAAACTAACTGAGTTAGAAATAAAAGATGTATCAAACCGTGTGATGCAATTAGTTGAAAGTAATAAAAAAAACTATCACTTTGAAGATGAGAACAATGACTTTTGGTGTGTTGTGCTATTTATTGATAACGCATACACAGTTGAAAAAATTGAAAATGAAGAACAGGCTTTTAGAGCAGCAAAGGCATTTGGACAATTCCAAAATTTTCTATTAGACGCTGATGCAAGCAAATATCAAGATACAATTCCTAATTTTCATAATCTTAAAGGACGTTTATCTGATTTTGATGTAGCCCTTGAAAATGATTTGGTTGGCAGGGTGAAATCAACAACTAAAGAAATTGAAATTGCAAATGGTTATAAATACTTAGAAGAAAAAATAACAGTAATGATTGAAAATAATGAGCTGCCAATTAGGATAACTCATAACGATACTAAAATTAATAATGTTATGCTAAATAAAGAAACTAACTTGGAGCAGTGCGTTATAGACCTTGATACTGTAATGCCAGGAACAGTTTTATACGATTTTGGTGATATGGTAAGAACATTTACAAGTCCGGTTGACGAAGATGAAAAAGATGTATCCAAAGTAACTATGCGTATTAAGATATTTGAAAAACTTGTTCAAGGATATCTAACCGATTTATCAAGTGTGCTATCTAAAATTGAAATTGATAATTTAGTATATGGTGCAATGGTAATAACTTACGAACAGCTTATCCGATTTTTAACCGATTATATTAATGGCGATGTTTATTACAGCACAAAATACAATGACCATAATTTGGTTAGAACAAGAACTCAAATTGCACTTTTAGAAAGTATAATTGAACAAAAAGATGAAATGGAAAAAATAGTTTCTAAATATCGAATACCTTAAAAACAAAAAGCCCAATAACGGACTGTTATTGAGCTTTCTTTTGTGGGCCACACGGACTCGAACCGAGGACCCTCTGATTATGAGTCAGTGGGAATTCGCCCATTTCACAGCAATTCAGAGTCAAAATTAAAATTCAATAAAACAACAAGTTACGAGATTAAACAGAAATATTTTTCCAGCTATTTCAGAAAACGCAAAAAAAGGAGATGACTTTTTTCGTCAAAGCCGAATTATTAATGTATTAATTTAGTAATAAAAAAAATATAAGGCGACAAATGTCATACTCTACTTCCTTGAA
>CAMZLW010000135.1 GCA_947311785.1 uncultured Ignavibacteriales bacterium
AAAGAGCTTTTGGTATCGCAATAGATTCTCGTTGAGTCGATTCTAACAATTTATCATTTCGAAACTAAACTATAACTCATTTAGCAATAGTTTTATAGTCGATCTTTCTCGTTTTAGTTTTTTAGGGATTCTTTTAATCAGTTTACTTTTTGCATTTGGTTGCAGTGAAATTAATAACGACATCACACCACCTGTTGATTTAACACATCATCCAGAAGGTTTTGGCGATGCATCTTCTGATAACTTTCACAAATTTGTTTTTGCAAATAGCAATTGGAGTTTCAACTTAACTAAATGCCAAAGTTGTCATGCTGCCGATTATAACGGAGGTACTGTTGGAGTAAGCTGTCTTGGATGTCATACTCAACCAGCAGGTCCCGAAGCATGTAATACTTGTCATGGTGTTTTTGCAGACCCAAATTATATTGCACCACCAAACGACCTTGAAGGAAATTCAGACAAAGGTTCTGTTGGTGTTGGTGCTCATTACAATCATGTTTACAATAACAGTAAAAGCACAAATGTTGGATGTTTTGAATGTCATAAACAAACAACAAGTGATGGAGCATTTGTTCACGCACACATCTCCCCACCTCCAGCAAAGATGGAGTTTGGTGAATTTACTTATCCCGATAGTTTAGGAGTAAATCCAAATTATAATTTAATGGATAATACCTGCTCTAACACATATTGCCATGGCGGATTTAAGTTTGGTGATATTGTTGGTAACAACCGAACTGTTACTTGGAATAGCACAACTAATAAAGAAGCAGAATGCGGAACTTGCCACGGCGAAATTGATGCTGACGGAAATCTTGTAACACCACTACCTACTGGACATTTTGGAAATTATGTAATAAATGATTGTGCAAACTGCCACAGCTCTGTTGTAAATAGCGATGGTGTAATTATTGATAAAATAAAACATATAAATAAAGAGAAAAATTTCTAAAAAAATCCCAAATAAAAATTCATCATTAAGGTTGCTAAAGTTGAGCGACCTTTTTTATTTAACCAGACCTTCCCTATTGTTTTATCCACTAAATCTAAATATCAAATAGTAATTTTATTTCACATTATCTTTGAAACAAATCTTTTCAACTGTTTCAAATTTGAGTTTACAATGACAATAAATAGTAATCTTAAAGACCACATTCTAGAATCTATTGGCGAAGGAGTTTTTACCGTTGATAAAAATTTCAGAATAAATTTTTTCAATAAAGCTGCCGAACGCATTACTGGATATAAAAGAGAAAAAGTAGTTGGTCAATTTTGCAAACACGTGTTTCGGTCAAAACTATGTTTTACCGATTGCCCTATTGCGTTGGCATTAAAATCGAAAAAAACAATCTACGATTTTGAATCGCACATCCACACAAAAACTGGAAGCAACAAACCGATAAAACTAAACTCCGCAGTTCTCTACAACGACAACAATGAACCAACTGGTGGAATTATTTCCTTCCGTGATATTACTGAGCTGGCTGGTCTTAAGCAATGCCTATCCGAAGAAACAAATTTTCACGGAGTAATTGGGCATAGCAAACAGATGCTTGAAATATTTCAGTTAATTCGCGAGCTGTCAGAATCGAAAGCTCCTGTATTTATAACTGGCGAATCTGGAACTGGAAAAGAGATGATTGCAAATGCAATTCAAGCAACAAACAACAGAAAAGATGAAGCTTTTATAAAAGTAAATTGTGCTGTTTTTCCTGAAAACTTATTAGCAAGCGAGCTATTCGGTCATGTAAAAGGTGCATTTACCGATGCAATAAAAGATAGACCAGGTCGTTTTGAACTTGCCGATAACAATGTTTTTGGATGAAGTTGCCGAAATGCCACAACATATGCAGTTGCAATTATTACGAGTTCTTCAAGAAGGTGCGTTTGAGCGAGTGGGAGAATCAATTACTCGCAATGTTGATGTTCGCGTTATTGCAGCTACAAATATTAATATAAACGAAGCCTTAAAAAATGGATTGCTAAGAGAGGATTTATATTACAGGTTAAGTGTTATTCCAATTCTAATTCCACCACTACGTGAGCGTATGGATGATGTTGTTCCACTTGTAGCACACTTTTTATCCAAGTTTAGCTGTCTATATAAAAAGGAGATTAAAGAAATTGATGATGGTGCACTCGATTTATTGCTACGCTATAACTGGCCAGGAAATATTAGAGAATTGGAGAATGTAATTGAGTATGCCTTTGTTAGAACAACAAATTCAAATAAAATTGAATCATCAAAATTGCCTGAATCAATTCGTAATTTTAACGGCACTACTTTCGGATTAAGAGAAAAGCATTCCTTTACCGAAGAGGGTGGCGAATCAACCAGATTGCTTGCTCTACTCGAAAAAAACCAATGGAATAGGACTCTTGTTGCAAAAGAACTTAGAATTGGTAGAACAACTCTATGGCGAAAACTAAAAAAACATGGGTTGGATAAAAGTAGTTACTAAATCTTGGTAAGATGCAAAAAGTAAAAAGCTGAATGAAAAGTCATTCTGGATTTGGTTCAGAATCTGAAAAATTCAAATGTGTTGTAAAAGAAAAGATGCTGAAATACTTCAACAAGTTCAGCACATCGTAAATTCAGCATTACAATTTTTAACTTTTCAGATAACCTCTTAAATTATTTGTAATAAATAAAACGATATACTCCCAACTGCAAATATACAACAGACATTTAAACCCGTTTCATTTGTTCCATTGTTTCATTTTGTGTTTCATAATTCAAAACATATCTAAATATTACTTGCCTAATTAAAGGATTTTATAAATTTATCGTTTATCAACAATAAATCAATGGTTCTACCCTTATTGTTGTGGGTAAAGGTCTAAGTTCCCATGGAAAAATAGTATGGCACTTCTAAAATTCTTAAAAGTTCTATAACCTCTACCAACAGATTTCA
>CAMZLW010000136.1 GCA_947311785.1 uncultured Ignavibacteriales bacterium
AACAACACACACACAAACAAACAAGCAAACACACACACACACACACACACACACACACACACACACACACACACACACTACCAAAATTTAATAATAAATTAAAAAAATCCTCTGGAAACACGACACACCTTTTTTTAATGCAAATTTACTAATTCCACAACAATAAGGGTAGAACCGTAAAATTAAAAGAGGTATGGTTTTTATCTTGTTATTACTGGTTGGAACTGGAGTTGTTGGAATATTTTTGCCTGGTGGATTTATGCCTTCGGAAGATATGGGATATTTGTTCGTAAATATTCAGCTTCCTGATGCAGCCTCGTTACAGCGAACAGATGTGGTTGCAAAAAAAGTAGAAACAATTGTTGGAAAACTTCCTGAAGTAGAATATGTTACTACTGCGGCTGGGTTTAGTTTGCTTTCTGGAAGTATGTCATCTAACGCTGGCTTTATTTTTGTGTCTCTAAAAAATTGGGCAGATAGAGAATCAACTGCCGAAGAAATTGCACAAAAACTAAATAAAATATTTTATGTTGGAATAAATGAAGCACAAGTATTTGCATTTGGTCCGCCTGCAATTCCTGGGCTTGGTAGTGGCTCTGGTTTTACAATGATGTTACAAGACAAGGGCGGAAACACTCCATCCTATCTTGCAGAAAATGCACAGAAATTTATAGAAGCCGCAAAAAAACGTCCAGAAATTGGCTCTGTTTTTACAACATTTCGTGCAAATGTTCCACAAAGATATCTCAATGTAAATCGTGATAAAGCTCTTAAAGCTGGTATATCGTTAGATGATATGTACACAACAGTTGGGGCATTTCTTGGTGGATCGTATGTAAATGATTTTAACAGATTCGGTAGATTATATAGAGCTTATATTCAAGCAGAACCAGAGTATAGAGAGAGTCAGGATAAAATAAATTTATTTTTTGTGAAAAACAGCAATGGTCAATCAGTTCCTATTTCGGCGTTTGTGGAGGTTGAAAATATTGAAGGTCCAGATTATACAAACAGATTTAATCTTAATCGTTCTGTAGAGCTAACTGGAGGTCCAGCACCTGGTTACACATCTGCTCAAGCTATTGCTGCTCTAGAGGAAGTTGTTGCCGAAGTTTTACCAAGTGATATGGGGTACGAGTGGAGCAATATGACCTATCAGGAGAAAAAAGCTTCTGGTTCAGTTGGAGTAATATTTGCATTTTCTTTGTTCTTTGTGTTTTTAATTCTTGCTGCTCAGTACGAGAGTTGGACAATTCCAATCTCTATTTTGCTTGGAACCCCATTCGCAATTTTTGGTGCAATGTTAACTTTATATTTAGCACGGTTTTTTGATGTGAGCTATGAGAATAATGTTTTTGCACAGATATCACTTGTAATGCTAATTGGTATGGCAGCAAAGAATGCTATATTAATTGTAGAGTTTGCAAATATGGAATTTGAAAATGGATTGTCTCTGTTTGATTCCGCAGTAAAAGCTGCGAAGCTAAGATTCAGACCAATACTAATGACGGCATTCTCATTTATACTTGGTGTGTTTCCACTTGTGGTTGCCTCTGGTGCTGGTGCAGAATCTCGCAAAGTTATGGGAATGGCACTACTTGGTGGTATGTCTTTAGCAACAATTCTTGGTGTGTTTTTATATCCAATGCTTTTTGTTGCAATAGGAAAAATGTTTAAGTTTGAAGAAAAAAGAAATGCTAAATTAAAGGTATCTGAATAAGTCGCTAATTAGCGAATGAAAATAAAAGAACACACCCCTAACCCCTCTCAAGAGGGGAATTTGTGAACACTTTTCCGAAGGAAAAGTAGTGTTTGTTTCCCCTCTTGAGAGGGGATTTCCCAAAGGGATGGTTACACTAAAGGAGTGTGTTTATGAAAAGCAATATTTAAAAAATATTAGAAAAACAAAATGAAAAAATTACTTTTACTTATACCAATTGCACTTGTTATTACTCTATCAAGTTGTTCTGTTGGTCCAGATTTTGTAAAGCCACAGATTGACACTTTGCAAACTTACAGATTCGACACACTTAAAGTTGATTCAATTGCAAATCTTGAATGGTGGAATTTATTTGATGATGTAATGATTGATACTCTTGTTTTAACAGCACTTGAGCAAAATAAGGACTTGCATATTGCGGTTGCAAGAATTGAAGAAGCACGTGCTGGACTTACATTTACTGGGGCAGATAGATACCCAAGCCTTGATATCCAAGCTGGTGCTGGGCGTGGTAACTTTGTTGGCGGACAAAAATTTGCAAGTGAAGCAAATACTTTTTCAGTTACACCTGCTCTAAGTTGGGAAATAGATTTTTGGGGTAAGTACAGAAGAGCAACTGAAGTAGCTCGTGCAAATTTATTAGCCTCTGAGTATTCACTTAGAACAGTTCAAATAGGATTAATTTCTGAAGTAGTTGGAACATATTTTCAGTTGTTGGATTTTAACCAACGCTTAGATATTGCAAATGCAACATTAAAATCACGTGAGAAAAGTCTGGATATTATTCAACAGAGATATGACAAAGGAATAATTCCTGAACTTGATTTGAACCAAGCACAAATTCAAAGAGAGATTGCTGCCGCTGCAGTTCCAGCATTTGAACGCCTTGTTTCAAAAACCGAAAATGCGTTATCAATTCTGTTGGGTAAAAATCCAGAAGCAATTAAAAATGGTAAATCACTTAATGAACAACAAACTCCACCAGA
Source organism: uncultured Ignavibacteriales bacterium (assembly GCA_947311785.1). Lineage (GTDB taxonomy): Bacteria > Bacteroidota > Ignavibacteria > Ignavibacteriales > Melioribacteraceae > 1-14-2-50-31-20. The sequence continues at coordinate 2,707 of CAMZLW010000136.1, forward strand.
AATTCCAGTTGGTATTCCATCCGATATTTTATTGCGACGTCCTGATGTTCTACAAGCAGAAAATCTATTGCACGCACAAAATGCAAGAGTTGGCGTTGCAGTTGCACAGCAATATCCTTCGCTTAGCTTAACTGCTCTACTTGGTGTTGCTAGTGATGATTTATCGACACTTACGAGTAATGGGTTAGCATGGTCGGTTGGAGGCTCGTTATTAGGTTCATTATTTAACTTCAATAAAAATAGTGCACGCGTAGAAATTGAAGAAGCAAAAACTCGGCAGTCTCTTTTTAATTATGAAAAAACAGTTTTAAACGCATTCAGAGAAGTTGAAGATGCGTTAGTTGATATTGATACTTACAAAAGAGAAGTGGAAGCCAAGGAAAGACAAGTTAAAGCAGCGAAAAATGCAGAATCTCTCTCTCGGTTTAGATACAACCAAGGCGTAGCAAGCTACTTGGAGGTATTGGATACAGAAAGAACATACTTTAGTAGTGCATTGGATCTCTCTCAAACAAGGCAGAACTATTTAACTACATACATAAAATTGTACAAAGCACTCGGTGGTGGTTGGGTTAGCGAAACTGAAAAAAAGAATTCTAATAACACAGAAAATAATAAATAATAATAATTAATGAGGTAAAAATGAAATATTTAAAAGCAGTATTAGTAGTAGCTTTGCTAAGTTTGTGGGGATGTTCTTCACTTTCAACAACTACGGATTTTGATCCAGATACAGATTTTAGTAAATATAAAACCTACTCTTGGTACACTGGTGAAATGCCCGCAGATGACGCATTAAGTGCAGATCCATTAGCTAAAAAACGAGCTATTAAAAGCATAGATGCTTATTTATTGAGCAATGGTTATAAACTTGTATCGAGTGGAGCAGATTTTGTAGTTATTCTTCACGCAGGAACAAAAGAAAAAATGCAAATAAACAATTATGGCTATGGTGGATATGGTTACGGAATGTATGGTAGAGGTTGGGGGCATGGTTATGGCATGTCTCAAACTGACGTTACATATTACGACGAAACTACTGTAATTATTGATATTGCAGACGCAGACAAAAAAGAACTTGTTTGGCGTGGAACTGGAACTGGGATAATTAGAGGTAAACTTACTGACGAAGAACGTGATGCAGTTGTTGCTAAAATATTAGCTGATTTTCCTCCTAAGAAATTAGATTAGTTAAAAATTCTTTATTCAATCAGAGTCGATAATTCTGCTCTGATTGTTTTATCCTACCTTTCTCTTTATATTGCTACGTTTTAATATTTTCTAATTTTCAAAAGATTACTAAATGGAACCTCTTTGGTTAATAATTGCTTTTCTCTTCGGATTTATTTTTAAGCAATTACATCTTCCACCACTAGTTGGGTTTTTAGTTGCTGGTTTTGTGCTAAATTTTTTGGGTGTTAAAGATTCTTTAATACTTGAGGAAATTTCCAACATTGGTATTCTGCTCCTGCTTTTTACAATTGGATTAAAGCTTAAAATTAAAAAACTTTTATCTCCAGAAATTTTGGCAACAGCTTCACTCAATATGTTGTTGGTTGTTTCTATTTTTGGAACTGTAATATGGCTACTCTGTTTTTTTGCACTTCCTCTTTTTACAAATTTAACATTTCAAACTTCTTTGCTAATTGCATTTGCACTTAGTTTTTCTAGTACCGTTTTTGCTGTTAAAGTTTTAGAAGAAAAAAGCGAAACAAGTTCGCCAATTGGTAGAATTTCCATAGGAATTTTAATTGTTCAGGATATTATTGCAATACTTTTTATTTCGTTCTCATCAAGTAAACTTCCGTCAGTATGGGCTTTTGCACTTTTGCTATTGCTACTTATACCTTGGTTGATAAAACTAAAAATTATTTCTGAGTTAATAAATAAAATTGGTCACGGAGAATTATTAATTCTGTTTGGAATTTTACTTCCAATATCTTTTGCCTTTTTATTTGAAGGGGTAGGATTAAAAGCCGATTTTGGTGCACTCGTTGCGGGAGTTCTAATATCTAATCATCCAAAAGCAGAGGAGATGAGCAAAGCATTACTAAATTTTAAAGACCTTTTTCTTGTCGGCTTTTTTCTAACAATTGGGCTTTTTGGAATTCCAACATTTACTACAGTTGCTATTGCAATATTTTTTGTCCTTTTGCTTCCACTTAAATCGTATTTCTTCTTTTATATGTTAACAAAATTAAAACTGCGTGCTAGAACTTCTAGCATAATTTCATTTTCACTCACCAATTATAGTGAGTTTGGATTAATAATTGGTATTGTTGGCTATAAAGCTGGTTGGATATCTGAACAGTGGCTTGTAGTTTTTGCCCTTGCATTAGCTATTTCATTTATTATTTCTGCACCACTAAATTCATTTTCACATTCAATATATTCCAAATTTCATAACTGGTTTCAAAGGTTTGAATCTTCCGAACGCCTCTCTTTTGAACAGCCAATTAGATACGGTGATGCAAAAATTGTAATTCTCGGAATGGGTAGAATGGGCGTAAGTGTTTATGATGAGCTAGAGCAAAAATTAAAAGGTGGTGTTGTAGGTGTTGAATATAACGAGGATGCAATTAAAAAGCACAAATTGTTTAACAGAAATATTTTAATAGGAGATGCCACAGATACCGATTTTTGGGAGCGTGCTTGCCCTGTAAACGATATTGAAACAATTGTTTTAACATTGCCTAAGCATTCAGTTAATGTTGAAGTTTTAACACTATTACGCGAAAATAATTTTGCTGGAAAAATAATTGCTGTTGGAAGTTTTGATGATGAAATTGAAGAACTAAAAGAGCTTGGTGCCAACAGAGTGTTCAACTACTTTGCCGAAGCTGGTGTTGGTTTTGCCGACCATATTTACGAAGCATACGATGATAAAATTGAGTCAATAAAATAAAAAATATTTCGATAGTAAGGTATTCAAATATAAAAGAATGAAGGTTGCATGTTACATAGTTATTTTATAGAACAGTTTGAGTTTGAACAATCTGTTTTAGTTAAAGGACTTGAACATGCAAAAGCAAATGGCGGTGTGGCTTGGATTGTTGACTCAAGTAAAGCAATAGGTGCAATGCCACAATTTATGATCGATTTTATCGACAACGAAATCTTTCCAGCATTTGTTAACAATGGAATTAAATATTTTATCACAATTTCTTCTGGTGCAACTGTGGTTGCTAAAAGAACCATTGCAAAGTATTCAGAAAAACAGATGGTAAAGACTTACAACATGTTGAGGTAGAAAATATGGAAGAAGCAATAAAATGGTTAAAAGAGAATGCTGAGTTATAAAAAAAGGGTTATCAAATAAATTTAATAACCCTTGTAAAAAAAACTAATTTTCATTTACATTATATAAATGAACATCTGTTTGTGGAAAAGGAATTGAGATATTATTGGCATCAAATTTCTTTTTAATATTTTCAGTAACATCAAAATATACTCCCCAATAATCTGCAGCATTTACCCAAGGACGTACTTTAAAATTCACACTACTATCAGCAAGAGTTCCAACAAAAACATCTGGAGCTGGGTCTTTAAGAATTCTTTCATCGCTACTTAAAACTTCCAATATTGCAGTACGTGCTTTATCAATATCATCACTATAGCCAATACCAAATTCCATATCAACTCTGCGTGTATCTTTTACGGAGTAGTTAGTAATAATTCCGCCACCCATTTGAGAGTTAGGAACGTAAACAACTTTGTTATCTGGAGTATTTAATGTGGTAACAAAAATTCCAACTTCTTCAACACTTCCCATAACACCAGCAGCTTCAACAAAATCGCCAACTTTTATTGGTTTGAAAATTATTAGCATAACACCTGATGCAAAGTTTGAAAGTGAACCTTGCAATGCAAAACCAACAGCAAGACCAGCAGCACCAAGTATTGCAACAAATGATGTTGACTCAATTCCTGCTTTATCAATAGCTGCTATAATTACAAAAATGTAGAGAACTGCTTTCACAAGTCCGCCAATAAATTTAATTAGTGTTGCATCTAGGTTTTTTGCGTTCATTACTTTTACAACAGATTTTGTAATAATTTTTGCAATCCAAGTTCCAATTATAAGAATTGCTAAAGCAATTAAGATGTTTACTCCATAGCTCAAAGCATAGTCTTGACCTATTTTAATGTACTCTTCCATTTTGTTTTTCCTTTATTAGTTTAATGTTTAATACTTTATATCGTGCATAACTAATTTACTTAATATTATATTCTTTATCAATAGAGGATGTAACATCGATTTCATAAAAACAATAATTTAAAATTACTATCATTTAAATAAGTATTTTTAAAATAAAAATTTAATTAATAAAATAGAGTATATCTAAATGTCAGAAGAAATTCTTAAACCAATTGACGCAATGAGTAATGATGAATTAACATCAATTTTAACTATTAAAAAAAACAACTTTAATGATGAGTATAAAAACAAAGTAGTTACCGAGTTAGAGAAGAGGGGTATTAAATTTGATGAATTATTAAAAATTGCAAAGTATAAATTGAATACTGAAGAGACTAAAGAAGTAGATGTAAATTCAGCTAATGAAAAATTATCACTATTAAAAGAACCACTTGATGTACTTTATTTTATAAACTATATGAGCGAGCATTTATCAATTCAAAAAAATCAAAATGTTTATGTACTGCATTATTATAATCAAAACGAAGGATTTTCTTCTTTTTTTATAGAGGATGTGGCAATTTTAAAAATTTCGTTGCTTCAATTTTTAACACTCGGGAATTGGCTTCCAGAAGGAAGTGAAATTATAAAACATTGGGAAACCTTTGTTGAATCAGCATCATCCGCATATATTTTAAGGTTAGCCAAAATGTTGGATGCCACAGATGTGGTTTATTCAATTAACTCTAACAGTTTAGCACGCTTCAGTTCTTTTAGCTCTCCGTATTCAATAGTTTTGCCTTTGGAAGATATGGATGAAGCGGAGGAAGTTTTAACAAAAATTGATGAGCTTAAAACAAGTTTGCACAAGCAATTAGAATTAGCCGAACAAAATGAAAATGTTGATTTGCAGTTAGAACTATTAGCCGAACTAGAATCAGTTACTCCAGAAGATTCAATTCTGTTTTACAACAAGGCTCAATTACTTGATGAAAAGGGGGACTATCAAAATGCTTCGGAGGCATTGATTGAATCTTTTAATCTTGATTTAAGCAATGGAGAAATTGAGGATGTTGAAGATACAGAAAATTATTTAGTTGAGATATTGGGCAAAGTTGAAAAGAAGGGAAATATTTTGCATTGTCTAGCAACCATCTCGGCATTTAAAGGAGATAATGAAAATACTTTTAAGTATTACAACCAGCTTGTTGAACTTGATGAAAATGATTCTGTTGCCCATCTTAATTTAGGTCATTATTTTTATTCTAATACTGATGATGATGAAAAAGTAAAGTTACACTTTAATAAATATATTGAATTGGAACCAGAAAGCGAAGAGATTGAATCGATTAAAACTATTTTAGAAAATATTGCTTGATATAAATTTTATTTTACTGATGGCAATATGAGAAGTAAGGCTGTAAAGTTTTTTGTGTAAAATATCAAACAACGACTTTACGACCCGGCTCGATGTACTTTGTGTTTTTCTGATAAACCTCCTATTGACTTACCACTCTCTAATAATTCTCTTAAAATAAACATCTTTTCTTCCGAACTAAATCGCTTACGTTGTTCCATAAGTAACTCCTTTTACCTTTTTTTGTTTTTACAAAACTAAAAATTATAAAAGTTGGTTTCCAACTTAAGCATTACAAAAATTGATTGTGGTACTACTAACACTGTGTTATCTCTGTTTTTTATTTTTATATTTCTAATTCTTATATCAGTTACTTCTCCTTCAATTTTGCCAATTGCATTATCAATAATTTCAATCCAATCGCCAATATTAAATGGCTTATCAGTTGTAAACAACGAACCGCTAAAAAGCGAAAGAGCTCTTCTCCGCATTGCGGTTTCTACAATTAAAATAATCACTGCAATAGTAATCCCAAAAGCATTCAATTCTACTAAAATTACTTTTGTTAAAATTCCAATAAGTGCAAAAACGTAAATTGATACAGAAATAAAATCAATAATTACTTGATTAAAATTACTTGATATTGGTCTTTTAAACAACCCACCCCAAATAAATGTGTGAATCAAAATATTGAAGAGTAAAGCCCCCGATAGCCATGTGGTTGAGTTTATAACATAATAAAAAATATGATCGGCATAATAGTTTGAGCCAATTTCATTTGGATGCAACTCAAATAGTTTAAGTAACGATAATATGAGGGAAATTGAGAAGATAATTATTGGTAATAATAGCGGTAATGTTTTTATGAACTTCATTATTATTTACTTAAGTATTTAATAGCCTAAGATAAATAAATGATAAATAAACTTCTATATAGAATTTAGTAAAAAACGAATAGATGCTGAAACACTTCAACATTTCAGCAAGTTCACTTCGAGAGCCTCAGTGTAACATAGTGTAGCACAGCATGACATGTTTTTTTGGTTATGCAAAGTCTTCAAATAATACTTAATAAAACGAGGCTGCTACAAAAGGAAAAACAATAATAATTTTTACAACAACCTCTTTAAATATTACTTGAGCAGAAGCATCTTTTTAACAGAATTAAATTTCTTTGTATCATCAATTGACTCGGCACTAATTCTATAAAAATAGACTCCAGATGCAAAATTACTAGCATCTAATTTGTAATTATAAACTCCAGCATTTTTTGTTGTATTAACTAATACGCCTACCTGTTCGCCAAGCGAATTAAACAATTGTAGTTTAACTTTACTTGCAGATGGAAGTGAATAATTAATAATTGTACTAGGGTTAAATGGATTTGGATAATTCTGATTTAAAACAAATTTAGATGGAGTAATATTTTCATCATTAACTGCAACAAATTGTGGCTGAATTATTATATTATCGATGCTCCAACCCCACCCAGTAGTATATTGGTCAGAAAACAATCTAAACCTAATTAACAATGTATCGCCTGCAGAAAATTTATCTAATAAATTAATATTATGGGTTTTATACATTGATTCGGTTCCGTTTGTACTGCCAAAGGCAGTTTCCCACTCACTATTGTAACGAGCATCATAACCATCAGCAAGAGGAATCCAAGCACTGCCATTACTGGCTTCAACAATTACATAATCGTAGAATTTTTCATCACCAAAAGCAGTTCCTGCACTACCAGGCTCAATAATTGCAATATCATCGTATTTAAGATTTGCATCTGTTGCAGCAACAATAATAGGGACTTTTAACATTGCTGTAAAACTGCTTACATCTGGATACGGATGTTGCGAGTTTAACGAGGGATGTGTAAAATCATTATTTTTATTTATAGTAAGTCCATCCAATTTAAAATCAATTTCAGATTTGTAAAAATCGGATTTATAACCTCTTTTAACTTCTAATAATTCTTGAACATCTATATTATATGAAACAGAATTATAATTTCTTAAACCTTTGAATGAAGTTAATTTTACAGAGATAGCTCCTGTTTGATTTTTTGGAACAATAATAGTTGTATCGGTAATATTGCTTGTTTTAATTGTCATTACATTTTTGTTGTTTATCATCACATGAGTAGAATCGTAAAGAGAACGTAATGATGCACTAAGCACTAAGCCTGTAACACTTTGATTTACAGAATTAAGAGTTGGGGCTAGAGTTGCAACTGGTGGTTTATGCCCAGCAAGTTCAGGTAAAACAACAGACCATATTCCACGTCCGTGAGTAGCAACAACAACTTCGTCATCAACTATTCTTATTTCCCAAATTGCAACTTGCGGAAGTCCATTATCGGCTAAGTGCCACGTGGCACCGCCATCTGTAGATTCAATAAGCCCAATATCAGTTCCAGCCCAAATAATATCAGTGTTATATGGCATAACAGAAACAGAGTAAACAGCAACATTAGGGAAACCATTTGAACTTGTTGAGCCTGTTCCATACCCAGTAATATCTTGCCAAGTTTGACCATAATCAGTTGTTCGTAAAATTTTTGCTTTATTCGAAAAAGAAAAAATTGCAAATGCCACTGCTTCGTTGGTTGGATGTGTATCAATACCAGATAATCTAGCACCTTGGAAAAATTGGTTATCACTAGTTTTTGTAAACAACAACCCTCCATCCTTGGATACATAAAGAGCATCTGAATAAGCACCTGCCCAAACAACCTGAGGTTCTGCAATAGAAATAGTAACTTGAGCAAAATGAAAATATCCACCAGTATTTAGATTTGCCAAAGGAATAAGCGACCAACTATTACCAAAGTTTTCGCTTTTATAAACTCCCTTTTGGGTAATTGTGTATAGCAAATCGGGGTCGCTATACGATTTTGCAAGTTTTGAAATAAACGGAGAAGTTGCATCATTACCCCAACCATCAAAGCCAACACTTGATGCTGCAGAGGATTGCCACTCATTATCAGTTTTGTAGAATCTATTAAATTGAGATCCACCAATCATTTTTTTACCATCGGTGTAATGCCACGATACCTCAAAGCCATCTCCACCAATTCTGAAACCATATTTTGTAGTTTTATCGGCATCAACATTTCTATCGGAAACCCATGTTCCGTTATCTTGTAAACCTCCAAAGTATTGTTTTGCTCCAGGTCGTTTATCAACACCATAAAACTGCGATGTGTTATAACCATTGTTTCCAACTTCTGTAAAAGTGGCACCAGCATTGTACGAAACAGCAATACCGCCATCATTTCCATTAAGAAAAATAAACTCTTGTGTTGTAGCATTTATTGGAAATAGTGTGATATTATGATGGTCAACATGAACATCATTAGTTGTAGGATACTGGTGGTAACCATCAGTAATTGCAACAGAAGTTCTTTCGGCAACCCCAGACGCATTAAAACTAATTACTGCCTTCCATAAATCGATACCACCAAAGTAAATGATATTTTCGTTAAAGGGATGCACTCCAATTGTATTATCGTACCATCCTTGTTCGCCCATCCAATTAATATCTTTTCCATTTTTCTCTTTAATTTCAGTCCAAGTATTTCCACCATCATTTGTATAATAAATACTGTTTCGTGTTGAATCTACTGATGCATAAACTCTATTAGTATCACTTAATGAAACTGCAATTTCTATTCTTTCGCCTCCACCAAACTTAGCATTGTTATTAAGCACCCAAGTATCACCAGCATCAAGAGACCTACTAACACCTTGAGAGGTTGTGGCAAAGAGTGTATTGAAATTACTTGGATTAGCTCTTAAATCTTGCACTTGTCCAAAATATTTTTGCACCCATGATGCACCACCATCAATAGTTTTAAATATTCCACTATTAGTTGCAGCCACAACTATATTTTCATTTGTTGGGTCAATTGCTAATCTGTTAATATGTAAAAAATTTGGGTCAGTTGCTGTGGTAGATAGCTGGAACCACGTAGCACCTTTATCTGTTGTTTTCATAATACCATTTCCATCAACCGCATCAGCATTATGAAAGCCTTCACCAGTGCCAGCATAGATAACATTAGTATTAGATTTCGACATTTCCATACAACTTACGGCTAAGTTTGGCAAATTGTCTGTAAGCGGAATCCAACTTGTTCCTCCATTGGTTGTTTTCCAAACACCTCCACCTACTGAACCAGCAAACCAAGTTTTATGAGTTGCATCATCCGGGTCAACAATAATAGAGCGTGTTCTACCACCTACATTTGCTGGACCTCTCTCTACCCAGCTTAGTGTTTCCATAATACTATTAGTAGATTTTTTTAGCATACTCTTTCTAACTTTTGCTTTAGCTAATTCATTGAACCTATAGTTCCTTTTATAATCAGGCTTCAATTTGCCTGGAGCAGTTCTAATTTTAGAATGTAACTCATAGAATTTATCTGGTGAATCTGTTTTAATAACTCCCTTTGTTTTTTGTTTTTTTTGCGACCAATTAACTTTTGATATTCCATTTACATCGCACTTTTTCATTTTAAGAAAACTAATTTGGTTTGAATTTATTCTCTTGGAACTCTCTTCTGTTAACAAGTTTGAAATAGTAAACATAGTAACAAGGGCTATTACAATTACTGAAACAAGTATCTTTAGGCTTCTAACTTTCAATTATTTTCTCCATCAAGTATTTTTATTTTTAACCCTCATTATGCAATAGAATTTATTATTTTAATCGGTTATTCTAATGCATTATTTAGTTTTATCATTTAAATATAAGAATAATTTTTAACTTCATCTTTTGGGATAACAGCTGGTAGCTCAGCAATTTTAATCTCGTAACTGGAATGCCAAGAAACATTTCCATTGCGATATGAACTTTCTATAATAATATTATTTTTCCTAAATCGAAAACAAAATATTTTGTCAATTTGTTATTTGGAATTTTCGATTTTATATTTGATTAAACAAGCATATATTCCTTGGTAAAATTATAACGGAAGTTCCGCAAGAATTTCGGTCAAAAACGTTGTAAGTTCAATAAAGACAAGATGTTAGCCCAAATCACTCAAAACAGCGTGGCTAAGAGTATTTTACCTATGACGCATTTGTACTTGATTGTATAGCTATATTATTGTATATTAGTAGCCAAG
>CAMZLW010000137.1 GCA_947311785.1 uncultured Ignavibacteriales bacterium
ATGATAACCTTTTGGGTTGAAGGATTATTGTTGTCATCCCTTACTCCAGCTTGAGCGATTCAGCATTTGTGCTTTTCTAATGCTGAATTTGGGTTAAATAATGTTATAAAATTTGGTAATGCACTCAAAAGCCTTGGAATAAAAGAGCGTTCTCACATTGCTATACTTGGTGAAAATAGAGTGCAATGGGCTATATCATATTTTACATGTGTGCTATTTAATCCAAATAATGTGGGTTAAATTAAAAATTACATTTTGATGAATGAGATAAAAGTCGGTTATTAAAAAAAATATCACAAAATCTAAAAATTGTATCCAAAGTTTTTAGAGATATCCAGAAAATTTGTTATCTTTGAGTCCAAGTTTAATTCCCACAAAATTACGGTTAAAATGAAAAACAAGAAAAATGTTAAGTATATTTTTGTTACTGGTGGCGTAGTGTCATCACTTGGTAAAGGTATTACTGCTGCTGCTTTAGGATTACTTCTAAAATCGCGAGGTTATAGTGTAACAATTCAAAAATTTGACCCCTACATTAATGTTGACCCCGGAACAATGTCCCCATTTCAGCATGGCGAAGTGTATGTTACCGATGATGGTGCCGAAACAGATTTGGACCTTGGGCATTACGAAAGATTTTTAGATGTTAGTATGAGCAAAGCTAATAACACTACAACAGGACAAGTTTATTTTGATGTAATTTCAAAGGAGAGGCGTGGCGATTATCTTGGAGCAACAGTACAAGTAATTCCGCACATTACAGATGAAATTAAAAAGAGAATGCTTACTCTTGGAAAAACAAATAAGTACGATGTTGTAATTACAGAAATTGGTGGAACAGTTGGCGATATTGAAAGTTTACCATTTCTCGAATCGATGCGTCAACTTATGGTTGAACTTGGTAGAGATAACGCTTTATCAATTCACGTAACACTTGTTCCTTATCTTGCTGCTGCTGGTGAAGTAAAGACTAAGCCAACGCAGCATAGTGTGAAAGCATTGTTAGAACTAGGCATTCAACCAAACATGTTAGTTTGCAGATCGGATGACCCATTGGATGATGGAATTAAAAGTAAAATTGCCCTGTTCTGCAATGTAAATAAAACGGAAGTTTTCTCTGCATATAATTGTAAAACTATTTATGAAGTTCCATTAGTTTTACATAAACAAGAAATGGATAGTATAGCTTTAGATAGATTAAATTTACCAGACCTTAATATTAAGCTCGATAAATGGAGCCACTTTCTTGGGCAAATTCAAAAAACAGAACGCGAAATTAAAATTGCAGTTTGTGGAAAATATACTGGATTATTAGATGCGTACAAAAGTATTGATGAAGCATTTATTCATGCTGGTGCTGAAAATCATGTAAAAGTTAAAGCAGATTATATTAGTACAGAAAACATTACACGTAAAAATGTTGAAGAAGCACTTAAGGATTATGATGGAATTCTTATTCCTGGTGGTTTTGGTGAAAGAGGTATTGAAGGAAAAATTGAAGCAACTAAATTTGCAAGAGAAAACAATATTCCTTTCTTTGGAATTTGTCTTGGTTTACAAACTGCAGTAATTGAATACGCACGTAATGTTTGTGGATTAAAAAATGCAAATAGTACTGAATTCAAAAATACTAAAACGGATGTAATTCACTTAATGCCAGAGCAATTGAAAGTTAAACTGAAAGGTGGTTCAATGAGGTTGGGTGCTTATCCTTGCGATATTCAAAAAGGAACTAAGGCTTATTCGGCATATAAAAAACAGAAAATATCTGAACGACATCGTCATCGTTTTGAAGTTAATAATAATTTTGTAAAAGAGTTAGTAAAGAATGGGCTTGCTATCAGTGGGCTTTCTCCTGATAAAGAGTTAGTTGAAATGATTGAACTAAAAAATCATCCTTGGTTTGTTGGCGTTCAGTTTCATCCAGAACTAAAATCTCGTGCAACAAAAGCTCATCCTCTTTTTAGAGAATTCATAAAGGCTGCCTCAAAAAATGCACTGAAGGGAAAGAAGGGGTAATGAGATTTTTGTTTCTAATCATTATTCTGCTTCTTTCACCAACCGCATTATATACACAATTAAAATTAGATTCGCTCGTTTCCGTTGGGAACGAGCAATCGTTCCAATTCCAATTTAAGCAAGCCAACAAAACTTTTGAAACTATTATTAGTAACTATCCAGAATCCTCGCTGGGATATTATTTTATAAGTAGGAATAGCCTTTGGTTTTACATGGCTAACAAAGATTCAGTTAGTAAAAAAAGGTATCTTGAAAATATTGTAATTGCTAAAACTAAGGGGGAATTGGAATACGATAATTTGCCAGAAAATGAAATTACAAATATTAATTTAGGAAATATATTTTTTCTTGAATCAATTTATAACTCAACTGAGCAAAATAGTATGGATGCTTTTTGGGCAACAAAGAGTGCAGTAAATTACTTTGAAGATGCCATAGAATATAATCCAAATTTCTTTGAGCCATATTTACCACTGGGTACAATAAAATATGCTTTAGGATTTGTGCCAGGGTTCCTTGGTTGGGCTATATCCCTTGCTGGGCTTGAGGGTAAAAAAAATGAAGGATTAAATAACATCCGAATTGCATACCAAAATTGTTACAACTGTAAAACTGAAGCCGCATACCATTTAGGAAAATTATATACAGAGTATAACGCAATGTACGATAGTGCCGAAGTGATTCTATCAAAAATTGTAGAGGAATATCCTAACAATGAATTATTTCTTTATCAATATGCAATTCTAAAAATTGATAAAAAAGAATTGAAACAGGCAAAAGAAATTTTGAATCGTATTCTTTTTGAAATTAAAGAGAATAAATTTAAGCAAACATATGCACTATCTTTTTTCCTGAAAGGGGAAGTCTTGTTTAGACAAAATGAATTTCATCAAGCTATTATTGAGTATGAGCAATTTATTCTGAATTCTTCTACTCCAGATTATACTGGAATTGCTAACTTGAAAATTGCATTATCCTACGAAATGCTTAACGAAAAATTGAAAGCACAAAGACATTATATTCTTGCTCGTAATGGAAATCCTAATATTGCTGAAGACTCCTTTGCAGATAGCGAGAGCAAAAAGTATTATGATTATAAGTTTTCAAATTATGATAAATATTTTATTAGAGGAAAAAATCTTTTTGAGTGTGGAAAATATTCTGAAGCATTAAAAGTATTACAAAATATTGATTCTAGTAATATTAGTTTTGAGTTGCAATTTAAAGTTAATATTGTAGAAATAGAATCGTATCAAAAATTGGGAAAATTCCAAAAATCATTAATGCTCATAAGAAAATATGAGGATAACTCAATAATTAGTGAGTTTTCTGGTTATGCAAAATTTTTATATTTAAACGCTTACCAAAAGTTTAATGAAAATAAATATTCCAGCTCTAGAGAGAAACTAGACCTTGCATTTGAAAATATTGATGAGAACAATAATAAACTAAATAGACTATTAATTAATCTTTCGTTAAAAATTGCTAAAAGCATAAAATAATTTCAAAAAGTCTGTAAATATTACGTGTTAAATTGAAATTATTTTATCATTTAGTTAACTTGGTAATTTAAAATTTTGGATAAAATGTATAAGATAGCAGTATTTGTTTCAGGCAGAGGTTCTAACCTTAAAGCCATTATAGATAGATTAGCACAAACGGAAAAAAATGCTGAAGTAGTGTGCGTAGTAAGTGATAAATTAGATTGTCCAGCGTTTAAAATAGTAGAATCAAAACAAATTCCTACTTACTCTGTTTCTCAAAACGAAAATGAAAATTTTCTTTCCTATACAAAGCTTGTTTCAATTTTAGAAAATTTAGAAATCGATTTAATAGTTCTTGCTGGATTTTTGAAAAAAATTCCAAATATCTTGATAGATAGTTTTGAAAAAAAAATTATTAACATACATCCTGCTTTGCTTCCTGCCTTTGGTGGAAAGGGAATGTATGGATTGAATGTTCATAAAGCGGTCTTCGAAAAATCAGTTCAAATAACTGGAGCAACAATTCATTACGTTGATAAAATTTATGATAACGGAAAAATTATTGCACAGAAAAGTGTTGACATCAGCCGAGTTGAATCTCCTGAAGATATTGCATCACTAGTACTTGAAATTGAACACGAGTTATTGCCCGAAGTGATTGTGAAATTTTCTGAAAAGAAGATTATTGAAAAAAATAATAGAATTTATATAAATAAATAATGGAAAAATAATTGAAAAAATTAGCCTTACTCAGCGTATCGGATAAAAAAGGAATTGTTGATTTTGCAAAAAAACTTATTGAGCTAGAATATGAAATTCTGGCTACTGGTGGCACAGCCAAAATGATAAGTGATGCAGACCTTGAATATACTGGGGTTGAAGAGTATGCTTCGTTCCCTGAAATATTTTCGGGCAGAGTTAAAACACTTCAACCAAAAATATTTGGTGGAATTTTAATGCGTCGGGATAACGAATCAGACCAAGCAGAAGCCACAGAAAACGGTGTATTGCCAATTGATATTGTTTGCGTTAATCTATATCCATTTCCTGAAGTAGTGAAACGTGATGATATTAGTTTGGCTGAGAAAATTGAAAATATTGATATTGGTGGACCATCATTAATTAGGGCTTCGGCAAAAAATTACAAATATGTCTCTGTGCTTACTAATCCGAAACAATATGAGAGCTTTTTAGCTGAGTTATCTGCAGGCGATGTGAAGTTAGAAACTCGTGAAAGCCTTGCCAGTGCTGCTTTTTCGCATACTTCGTTTTACGATACTTTAATTGCCGATTATTTTGAAGCAGAGTTTAACATTGAGAAGGCTGCAATTAGAATTAATTCGCCTGTTAGAAATGCACTTCGTTATGGCGAAAACCCTCATCAAAAAGCGTTTATTGCTGGAGATTTTTACGATTATTTTAACGTATTGCACGGAAAAGAATTATCTTACAATAACATTGTAGATTTAGTTGCTTCTGTTGATTTGGTTAATGAGCTAGACCCAATATCTTGTGCAATTATTAAGCATACAAATGCAGCTGGTGCAGCTACAGGAACCGATGTATTAGATGCTTACGAGCAAGCCCTTTCAGGCGATCCTGTTTCAGCATTTGGTGGTATTGTTGCTTTTAACACTAAGGTAGATGTTGCCACAGCAGAAAAACTGAATAATATTTTTCTTGAAATTATAGTTGCCCCAGAGTTTGACGATGATGCTTTAGAGATATTAAAAAAGAAAAAAAATCGTCGGTTGTTAAAAGAAATTAAAAAGAGTAGTGAAGAAAAAGTATTAGTTAAAAATATTCCAGGCGGAGTTATTGCTCAAACAGTTGATAATTCAAAAGTGAGTGAGTTAAATCTTGAAGTTGTAACTGAAGCTGAGCCAGATAAAAGTCAGTTGGAAGATTTAAAATTTGCTTGGATTCTTTGTAAGCATACAAAATCGAATGCTATTGTTTATGTTAAGAATAAAAAATTGCTTGGTGCTGGTGCAGGTCAGATGTCGCGATTAGATTCATCCAAAATTGCTGCAATGAAAGCCAAAGAACATGGACACGATATAACTGGTGCTGTAGCTGCTTCCGATGCTTTCTTTCCATTTGCAGATGGGTTGTTGGCAATAGCAGAAAGTGGAATTACTGCAGTTATCCAACCAGGTGGTTCTGTAAGAGATGCGGAAGTTATTTCTGCTGCAAACGATAAAAAAATGTCAATGATTTTCACTGGCATCAGAAATTTTAAACATTAAGGATTAAAATGGGAATCTTAGATTTTCTTTCAATAGATGTAGCAATGGATTTAGGAACAGCAAATACTCTTATATTTGCAAAAGGAAAAGGTATTGTGCTTAACGAGCCATCCATTGTTGCTTTCGATAGAAACACAAAAAAAATAATCGCAATTGGAAATGAAGCAAAAGCAATGCAAGGTAGAGAACATAAGGAGATACGTGTTTCTCGTCCTATGAGAGATGGCGTTATTGCCGATTTTGAAATTGCTGAAGGAATGATAAGAGCCTTTATTAAAAAAGCAAGCCAAGGTGCATTTTCAACCAGAAGAATAGTAGTTGCAATACCAAGTGGTGTTACAGAGGTTGAAAAACGAGCAGTTAGAGATAGTGCCGAGCATGCTGGGGCAAAGGAAGTGCACCTTTTGTACGAGCCAATGGCGGCTGCTATAGGCATAGGAATTGATGTAGAGGCTGCAGCAGGAAATATGATAATAGATATTGGTGGTGGTACAACTGAAATTGCAATTATTTCACTTTCGGGTATTGTAAATCAAGAATCTATTAGAGTTGCAGGTGATGAAATGAACAATGCCATTATGCAATTTTTCAAGAAAAATTATAATTTGTTAGTTGGTGAAAGAACAGCAGAATCTATTAAATGTCAAGTGGGTTCAGCTATGCCATTAAAATCGGAACTAACTGTGCAAGTTAAAGGGCGTGATCTTGTTGGTGGTATTCCTAAAACTACAGAGGTAAGTTCTGTTGAAATTAGAGATGCGTTAAATGAAACTGTAACTCAAATTGTAGAGGCAGTTAAACAAACTCTTGAAAGAACACCGCCAGAATTATCGGCAGATATTTTAGATAGAGGAATTATGCTTTCGGGTGGCGGTGCTTTATTAATGGGCTTAGATGAAAGAATAAAAATGGAAACAAAACTTCCTGTGCATGTTGCCGAAGACCCATTAACTGCTGTTGTACGTGGTACAGGTAAATCCATTGAAAACATTAGTAAATATTCTAAGGTGTTTATTCGCAAAAGAAGTTACTAATGCTAATTTTCCTTAATAAAATATTTAGTATTGTAAAAGAGTATATCTTATTATTCGTATTACTAATTATATCATTAATAATTTTATCGTTAAATAATAAACAAGAAGTTAAAAAAATTAGAGGCTATGCTTTTGGTTCCTTTGCAGTTTGGGCTAATGTTGTTAACACATTATTTACTTCTTCCAATTCTGAATTATCTGCTTTACAAATTGAAAATGCAAAGTTAATGTTGCAAGTTAACAGACTTAGAGAGTTTGCTCTTGAGAATGCAGAGTTAAAATCACTTCTTAATTATAAAATAGAGTCAAAGTATAAACTAATTCCAACTTCAATTGTTTCAAAAAACATTTCTAAAACTCAAGGAGTTTATATTGTAAACTCTGGTTTAAAAGATAGTGTTAAAAAGAGTATGCCAGTACTGAATGAAAGAGGATTAGTTGGAATTGTTACAGAAGTAACTGATAATTATTCTGTAGTGCAAACATTACTTAGCTCATCTTTTAAGATATCTGCAACTATTATAAGGGGTAATGTTAATGGAGTTGCATCTTGGAATGGAGACCAATTAGTTGTTAGTAATATACCTACTACATCCGATATTAATAAGGGCGATCGTGTTGTTACCTCAACGCTAAGTACAATATTGCCACCTTCAATTCCTATTGGATTAGTGGTTGGTAAAGAGTCAAATATTTCAGGATTACTAAGTGAAGTTGTAATAAAACCTTTTGTTGACGTGCGTAGTATTAAAAATGTTTTTGTCCTTGCTACAGTTAAGAGTAGTCAAATAGATTCCCTAGAACTTAATTTGTTGAGTAAGTAGATGCTTGTTAAAATTTCAATTCCGTTTTTACTCTCTTTTGTTTTGGTAGCAATCCAGTTAATTGTAATTCCATTAATTTCTATCAATGGCATTGTTCCAAATGTTCTCTTAATCTATCTGCTTTTTTATTCATTAAAACATGGTAAAATTGTTGGAACTATTTTTGCTTTTTTTATAGGGTTTGTTTTCGATGCTTCTAGTGGTGGACTTATTGGTAGTGGAATGTTTGCTTTTACAATTGCATCATTTGTTGCGGGGTTCTTTCAGAAAAATAATTTTACCGAGGTCTTAAAAAACATAAAAGTTATAATCATGCTAATTATGTTTTCTTCTTTCTTATTCTTTTTCTCATATTCTGTTTTAGGAAACAGTGAAGCTATTATGAAAAATCACTTTAGCTATTTTTTGTTCTCAATCTTCTCAGCCCTTTACACAACACTATTTGCACTCTCTGTTTATATTTTTAGATGGAAAAAATTATGAGTGAAAATTACTTTGGTTCTGCTATTCGCCGAAGAATTGTTTTTATCTTAATTATTGGAATGATTGCAATACAAACTTTTCAGCTTGTAAATATGCAATTGCTCGAGAAAGATAAGTACGAGGAAAAGTCGAAGGACAATAGTATTAAGTCTTTTTCCATAAATGCTCCAAGAGGAATTATCTTTGATAGAAACATAGAAATTCTTGTTGGCAACAAACCTTCATTTACAATTCAAATCACACCATCAAAGTATAATTCAGAAAACAATAAAATTATTGAATTGGTGTTAGGTGTTAATTCTGGATACGTTAATAAACTCCTCAAAAAATTTAGAAAGTACTCCAAGTTCAAACCAAGAACTTTAATGCGTGGTGTTGATTACAAAATTATTTCCTGGCTAGAAGAGAATCACTCCATGTTGCCTGGAATTAGTTACATAGTTGAAACAAAAAGAGACTATACTTTTGGAATTAATGCAGCACATGTTTTTGGGTACACAAAAGAGATTGATAGGAAAACACTAAACAAGAATAAGAACAAATACTCAATTGGTGATGATGTTGGTTTTAGTGGAGTTGAAAAAAAATATGAAAAATATTTAAGAGGTGAAAAGGGAAGAGAGTATTATGTTGTTAATGCACGACAAAAAATTGTTGGTAGGAATAACGAAGGCAAAAACGATATTGCACCTATAAAAGGGAACGATATTGTTTTATCACTTGACTATGAAACACAAAAAATTGCTGAAGAGCTTATGAATAGTTCTAAAGGCTCTGCTATTGCACTTGATCCTACTAACGGAGAAATATTAGCATATGTAAGTTCACCTCAATATAACCTTGCAGACTTTGCTGGTGTTACATCAACGGCACTTTGGGATAGTTTGCGTAACGATAAAGCTAAGCCTCTTTTTAACCGAGGCACTATTTCAATGTATCCACCTGGCTCAACTTTTAAAATGCTTGTAGCTATGGCGGCTCTAGAGAAGGGAATAATTACTCCTGCATATCAGGTTAATTGTAAAGGTGGTTTGCAGTTTGGAAATAGATTTTTTAAGTGTACTCATTTCCACGGCAAAGTAAATCTTAAAGAGGCAATTGAAGAATCTTGTAATACATATTTCTATAAACTAATACTTAAAGTAGGTATTGATAATTTATATGAGTATTCTAAAAAATTCCATCTTGGAGAAAAAACTGGAATTGATATTTCTCCAGAATCAGAAGGACTAATTCCAAGTAGAAAATACTACGATAGAATTTATGGCAAAGGGAAATGGACAGATGGTTATTTACTAAACCTCGGTATTGGACAGGGGGAAATAATAACTACGCCTATTCAATTAGCTCAATACACTGCCTTGTTGGCTAACTCAGGTGTTAGCAAAACTCCACATTTTGCAAAAGGATATATCGAAAGTTTAAGCAATGAATTTATTCCATTTGAATATGATTCCATTAAAGTTGACATTAGCAAAAGGACATTCAAAATTATTCAGAATGCAATGGCTGGTGTGGTAAGTTCGCAAAATGGAACAGCACATGGTGTTAAGTTAGATGAAATTTCTATAAGCGGAAAAACTGGAACAGCTCAAAATTCACACGGAAAAGATCACGCAATTTTTATAGCCTACGCACCATCAGTAAATCCACAAATAGCTGTTGTTGTTATAGTAGAGAATGTTGGATATGGTAGTACTTTTGCAGCACCAATAGCTCAAAAAATTATTACTACTTATTTAGAAAATAAAAAAAATAGTATTTCGGAATTAATTAATTTTGACAAAAAGGAAGTAAATTGAAAATAGGTGCAAAGTTAAAAGATAAGTTCGATTTAGTAATTATACTATCTGTAATAGCGTTAATTACAATAGGCATAGTTGCTATTTATAGTGCCACCTATAATCATCCCACAGCAAAAGGGAATTTAAATAAACAAATTTTCTTTGTGATGGTTTCATTCTTAATTCTATTTATTATCTATTTTTTGCCAGCAAGAACTTTTAGAATTATTGCATTTCCCTCATATATATTTTCATTATTAATTTTGGTTGCTGTATTGTTTTTAGGAAAAACTATATATGGTGCAAAAAGTTGGATGAGCATTGGTGCTATTGGGTTCCAGCCATCCGAGTTTGCAAAAATTGGGTTAATTTTATTTTTATCATACTGGTTAACTGATTCTAAAAGAGATATTAATAACATCAAGGATTTACTTCTTACAGTTTTAATAGGCTTTATACCAATTTTACTAATTTTACTTGAACCCGATATGGGAACTGCAATTGTGTTTGCAAGTATATCGCTTGCAATGATTTTTTGGAGTGGATTAAATTTGTTTGGTTTGTTTGTTGTTCTTTCTCCAGGAATTATTTTATTTGCTTCGCTGTTTGGTACAATTCCTTTTATTGCTACGCTATTATTGATGCTTGTTGCTCTGTTTTATTTTAAGCAAAATCTATTTATTAGCGGAGCGGTGTTTGTTGTTAATCTTTCTGCCGGATTTATTTTTGACTTCCTTTTGAAAATATTAAAACCACATCAAGTAAAACGACTGCAATCTTTTGTTGACCCAACTGCCGACCCTTTAGGTGCTGGTTATAATGCACTTCAAGCAAAAGTTGCTATGGGTTCTGGTGGGCTTTTTGGAAAAGGATTTTTAGAAGGTAATCAAACTCAACTCCGGTTTATTCCTGAACAATGGACAGATTTTATTTATTGTGTAATTGGTGAAGAGTTTGGTTTTATTGGTAGTATAATTGTTCTTGCAATATTTCTTGTACTCTTTTTACGCTTGTTAAACCTTGCATCTGTTGCTGACGATAAATTTGGCAAGTTAACTATTATAGGAATTCTTACAATGTTCTTTATTCATTTTACAATTAATATTGGTATGAATCTTGGCATTACGCCTGTAATAGGTTTGCCGTTACCATTTATTAGTTACGGAGGAAGTTCGTTAGTTACAAATATGTTTTTGGTTGGAATTGTATTAAATATTTATAAAAATAGAAAACACCACGTGGTGTAAGGAGAAAATAGATGTTGCCAAAAGAAAAATTAACTGCACGCTTGCAAAAAGGATATCATATTTGTGTTGGTTTAGATACTGATATAAATAAAATTCCACCTCACTTAAAAAGCAACGAAGATGCAATTTTAGATTTTAACAGGGCTATCATTGAACAAACTAATGATATTGCTGCTGCGTATAAAATCAATTTTGCTTTCTACGAAAAAGAGGGAGCGAAAGGCATGGAGTTACTTGCACGTACATTAAAGCTAATTCCAGAAGATGTGCTTGTTATTGGTGATGCTAAACGAGGGGATATTGGTAACACATCTTTGATGTATGCTCAATCCTTATTTGAACATTATAAAATTGATGCTTCTACTCTAAGCCCATATATGGGCGAGGATTCTCTTTCGCCCTTTATGAATTATGAAAACAACATAAATTTTATACTTGCATTAACATCAAATCCTGGCTCTCACGATTTTGAAAAGTTAGAACTCGTTTCTGGTAAAAAAGTTTATCAAGAAGTAATTTCAAAAGTAAATAGTTGGAATAAAAACAATAATCTTGGAATTGTATTTGGGGCAACTAACTTGGATGAGCTAAAAGAAAATATCAAAACCTTTGGTAATCTGTTTATTTTGTTACCTGGAGTTGGTGCACAAGGTGGTGATTTAGAAGGTATTGTGAAAGTGTTCAAAGAAAATTCCAATAATAATTATTTAATTAATGTTAGTCGTGCATTAATTTATGCCGATAGCTCTGAAAATTTTGCTGAAGTTAGTAGAAAAGTTTTAGAAGATTACAATAAAACTATAAAAGACGTGTAAGTTGTTGAGAAAAATGATAATCAAATCTAGTGATTAATAATGTAGCACTTGGTTTGAATTTTTAGATATTGGAAAATAGGAAACAAATCCCTTTCAAATATAAATATTATTATCTTGCAACATTCAAAAACTAATATCAATTAATGTGAAGTATATTAAAATACTTATTCTTATTATTCCTCAAATTATTTTATCGCAAATTAAAATAGATAATTTGACTTTTCAGCATCTTACCATAAATGAAGGGTTATCGCAAAATACTGTTTTAGCTATTGTTCAAGATAGCACTGGCTATATTTGGTTTGGAACAAGAGATGGATTAAATAGATATGACGGATATTCGTTTAAACAATATTTTAATAATATTTCAGATTCCAATAGCATAACTTCAAATGAAATAACAGCAATTGATGTTGCACCAAATGGAGTAATATGGATTGGCACACGCACTGGTCTCAATTCGTTTAATCCTAAGACCGAAAAGTTCAAAAATTATTTTCATATTCCATCTAATAAAAATTCGATTATTGGTAATAATATAAATGTAATTATTCATAATCTAAAAGGTGAAATATTTGTTGGGACAGATAAAGGGCTCTCAATTTATTCTGATAATAAATTCAAATCGTATAAAAACAAAGAGATTACTGGGGCTGAAAATAATCAAGTGCTTACTTCTATTGTGCTAGATTTTAATAATAATTTGTGGATAGGCGGAACGCATTCATTAACTACGTTTGATAGAAAAAAAGAAAAATTTAAAGTAATAAAATTACTAACTGATTCTACATTAATAAATAAAGCACTGTCTGTGCAAGGATTACTATTTACTACTAATTCTGAACTTTGGATAGGTACTCGCTTTGGTATTATTAAATACGATATTACAACAAAAAAAATAATTGGAAATTTGCATGATGCAATTATGTTTAAACCACTTATCAGACAGTATTTACGCAACCTTTTTAAAGATAAACAAGGAAATATCTGGTTTGCAGAGTGGAGTGGATTAAGAATATTTAATGTAGAATCTAATAAGTTTTTTGCATACACAAAATCTAGTAAAGAGGGTTCGTTAAATAGTAGTGCAATTAATTCGATCCTAGAAGACAAATCGGGTGTAATTTGGATAGGAACTTCCTTTGGTGGTGTTAATTATTTTGACCCAACAAAGAAAAAATTTTCTACTTTAAATCAAACTACTGGTTTATCCAACGATATTATTAGCTCTATTGCTGAGGATGATAAAGGCGACTTATGGATTGGTACAATTGGTGGGGGACTAAACAGAATTGATAAAACAAGTGGCGAAATTGAAATACTAAACAGTAACAACTCTAGCATTGTGAATGATTTAATTAGAGTAATTGCAATAAATGGCAATGACCTTTGGATTGGTGATTGGGGAAATAATTTAACACATTTATCGTTGTTATCACGAAAAGTTCAAATTTATAATTTATCAAAATTAGGTTTTAATCTCCATCCTAGTAATGCAATAAAGGATATTGAAATTGATGCAGATAAAAATGTTTGGGTTGCTACTTCTCGGAATGGACTTTTTAAATTTAATAGTGATATGCAGGTAGAAAGATTTTCTACAAATAGTTCAAATTGTTTGGGTAGCAATAAAGTTAGCGAGATATTTTTTGACCGCAATAAAACCATGTGGCTCATTACCGATAGGGGTTTAAGCAAATATTCAAAAATCAAAAATTCTTTTGAGTGTGTATCCTTTGATGATAAAATGTGTATGACTAAAATCAAAATGTTTTCAGTTTATGTTGATGATGAAAATATTTTTTGGATTGGAACAAATGGTAGTGGTTTGTTAAAGGTTGATATCAAGAATAAAACGTGCATAAATTATACTGCAAATAAAACTCTACCTAACAATGTTCTATATGGAATTCTTCCAGACTCGATGGGAAATTTATGGATAAGTACAAATAAAGGAATTGCAAAATTTAATACCAAAACTGAAACAAGCAATAATTTTAATGTGCAAGATGGTTTGCAAAGTAACGAGTTTAATGATAACGCTTTTTACAAAACTAAAGATGGAAGGCTGATTTTTGGGGGTATATCAGGGTTAAATATTATTCGTCCAAGTAGTATAAATACTAACAACTATATTCCTCCTATTGTTATTACAGATATAAAATTTTTAAATTCATTGGAGGGAAGCGAAAATTATGTTAACAGAATTATTGATAACACTCTAACTTTGAACTTCGACAAAGCTGATTTTTACATAGAATTTTCGGCACTAAATTACTCTCAACCATTAAAAAATAAATACGCTTACAAACTTGAGCCATCAAATAAAAAGTGGATTTCCCTGGGGAATAGAAAGTCTATAACTTTTACTAACTTGAAGTACGGTAAATATACGCTTAAAATAAAGGGTTCCAACAACGATGGAATTTGGAATGAGAAGGGAACAGAATTAAAAATTATTATTCTTCCTCCATTTTGGCTTAGTTGGTGGTTTACAACAATTCTTTTCGTTATTGTTGTTGGAATTATTTCACTTGGCGGATATTTAAAAGTTCGTTCCTTAATTAAGATTGAAAGATTAAGAACAAAAATTGCAAGTGATTTACACGATGATGTTGGGGCATCGTTAACAAAAATTTCTATGAACGCATCGCTTTTAAATTATGAAACGAAACCTAGCGGAATTAAAAAAAGGGTGGAAAGTTTAAATAACCTTAGCCAAGAAGTTATTTCCATGATGAGCGATATTGTTTGGTCAATTGATGCCCGTAACGATACTGTGCTTGATATGATTGATAGAATGAAAAACTTTGCTTTTAATCATGTTGCAGAGAAGGAAATTGATGTCGATTTTCAATCCGATTCTGTAATTAATAAAATAAAATTAAAAATTAATGTGCGTCAAAATATTTATCTAATTTTTAAAGAAGCGTTTAATAATGCTGTTAAATATTCAAACTCAGAAAAAATAGAAGTATTAGTTGTGGCTAATAATAATGGAATTAGTCTGAAAATTGTTGATAACGGTATTGGTTTAAATAATGAAAAAAATAATTTAGGCAACGGACTTAGAAATATGAAGCTCCGTGCTGAAAGAATTAATGGCAAATTAGATTTTGTAAATAAAAATGGCTTAACAATTTTATTAAATGTTAAGAAAATTTAATCACATCTTTATGGGATTGATAAGTTCATTTTAAAGATATAAGTTAGTGCATGATTTCAGTAGGAATAATTGAAGATATAACAGATATAAGAGAATCTATTAAAGAGTTTATTTCTTTACAGCAAGATATGTATTGTGCGTTGGCTGAGGAGTCTGTCGAGGATTTTTTAGCTTCTACAACTACCGATACGGCTGTTGATGTACTTTTGCTTGATATTGATTTACCAGGTATTTCTGGAATAAATGGAATGGAATTTATTAAAGATAAGTTTCCTGAAATTGATATAATTATGGTTACAATTTATGAAGACCACGAAAAAATATTTAGTGCCTTAAAAGCTGGTGCTGCTGGATATTTACTAAAAACAACACCATTTCCAAAACTTAGAGAAGCAATAATTGATATTAACTCTGGCGGTGCACCAATGGAGCCGATAATTGCACGTAAAGTAATTGAGTTTTTTAATCGTCCAAATACGATAAAGGAAGAGCAATCGGAATTAACATCAAAAGAGAATCAAATTGTAAATTACTTGGTGGATGGATTTACATATAAAAAAACTGCTGAAACATTAAATAATTCTATAGAAACAATTCGTCATCACGTAAAAAATATTTATAAAAAACTTCACATAAATTCTCGTGCAGAACTAATGAAGAAGAGAATGGGGTAATAACGTATGTTGATATCTTTCTTATTTTACTCTGAAAGCAACTAATAGGATAATTTAATTGTTATGAAAAATTCATTTGCCGAATTAAAATCTTTTAAATAAAAAATTTCAAATAAATTTCTATTATTTACAAGCCAGCTAAGGGCAATCTTCATTCGGCTCAAATCTTTTTTTGTTGGATTTTCATCAATTGTAGTTTGGACATTGTAATAATCATTAATATAAACTTTAAAAAAATCACTTGCTTCTCCTGGTAAATCTTTAATTATTAACTTTCCATTTACAAACAGAATGTAATCTATATTATAATTAGATTTAATTTTTATAAGTGCATTTGCTTTGTTTACTGGCTCTGCTAAAATTGACGAGCGATTTAATTGATTTAAAACTTGGTTTGTAATATCTCTAATTTCAGCAGCTTCCTCGTACTTTTTATCTTCAGAAAGAGATTTCATTTTTAGCAAAAGTTTGTTAACAGCTTCTTGATTTTTGCCTGATAAAAATGTGTACGATGAGTCTAACTCTTTTTTATATTCTGCAGTATCCTTTGTTATACAAGGGGCAATACATCTTTTTATATCTAGTAGATAACATTTTTTCCCACGCTTTAATTCTTTATCCGAGCATTCACGGAGCTGATAAGTTTTGTTAATAATATCAATTAAATTTTTTGAAGTCTCTCTATTGTTATACGGTCCAAAATAATCGTTCCCATCAAAATCAATTTTTGACGCAGTAGTAAGGCTTGGGAATTCGTGAGTACGTGTAACTTTAATGAAATATTGTTGTGGATACTTCTTTAGTAGAGTATTCATAGGAGGTTTGTGAACTTTTATAAGTTCACTTTCTAAAATTAAAGCACTTAATTCGGAATTGGTTTCAACATACTCAAGACTAGATGCTTTACGCACAATTTGTTTTGCTTTACGTGCCGCAGTGTTTGAAAAATAATTGGCAACTCGTTTCTTAATAACTTTTGCTTTTCCAATATAAACTATTTTCCCTTTTGCATCTTTAAAAAGATAAACACCCGCTGATGATGGGGCTTTGGAAAAATCTACAGCTAGTTTTTTTTTGATAATTCTTAAATTAGATTTTATTGGAGCTACAGATTGGTAGGCAAGCAACTCATTTAAAGTTGTAATATTTTGGTCTTCTTTTAGTTGAGTAATCATTTTAGATAATAACTTCGCTGTAACCATCGCATCGCCTAATGCTCTGTGTACATGCTTGTGGCGTATTCCAAAGTGTTTAACAAGGTTGCCCAACGATTTACTCTTTAATTCTGGATACATCTTCCTGGCAAGTTTTAATGTGCATAAGTTTTGCATGGGTGGAAGAAAAATATCGGCACGCATAAATTCATTTTTCAAAAAACTAAAATCAAAAGGTAGGTTGTGAGCAACAAGTACAGATTGGCCAATAAAATCAACTACTTGGGAAGTTACATCTTCAAAAAAAGGAGCATCGTGAACATCTGCATCTGTAATTCCAGTAATTTTTGTAATGTGATAGGGTATAAGAAGTCCGGGATTAATAAAGGTTCGATAAGAATCCACAATCTCTAAATTTTTTACTTGAACAATTCCAATTTCAATTACACGATTCTTTTTACCAGAAACACCTGTAGTTTCAAAGTCGAGTACCGCAAATTCTGTTTGTTTAACTGGAATGTTTTCTATCATATTTGTGTCTTTCAAGAACCAAGTTTACCAAAGCATTTCACAAAAATATGAAATTGTTTTTATTGCAAATATTTAAAAGTTGAAAGCCAGACGTACTACGGTAGATAGTTTTAACTCGCACTTAATAATAGAGGGCTTTGCATAATCGCAAAACTCATTCTTAATTTATCTCAACTTATTTCTGCAAGCTATATGTCCATTTGGTAAACACGGTATTTTTTATAAACTTTTCCGTTCATTACTTGCTCTGCACCACGCTTCATCATTTCGTTATCTTCAAGTATCCAGCTTGCTTCGCCTTTCATTATTCCAAGTTTTTCTGCACGCTTTGTAATTTCGTAATAGAGGAGTGCGTCAATTCCACGTTTTTGATATTCTGGAATAATTCCTAAAGTTAATATTCTTGCCCAAGTAATTTTTTTACGTTGAGTAAAAAGTTTAATAACATTAAAAGGGAATAGCCTACCATCAAAATCCTTGAAAAGTTCATTGTAGTCAAGCATAACAAGGGCAAACGCAACTGTCTTGCCTTCCACTTCGGCAAATAGAACTAAAGAATCTTCAACTAATGGTTTTAATTCCTTTGCAAGATTATCAATTTCTTCATCTGTCATTGGAATAAATCCCCAGTTTGGAGCCCACGCTTTATTATAAACTTCTTTAACTTTTTCTAACTCACTTTTGAACTCTTTCAGATTTATCTGTTTAATCTCAACTTTTGAACGTCTCTTTGCAATATCGGCAACACGAATTAGTTTTTCCGATTTTAATAATTCTTTGTTGTCAATTCTGTAAGCGTATAAATCTTTAATTTTTTTAATTCCATAATTATCCATTAATTCAAGATAGTATTCTGGATTGTATGTCATCATTAGTCGTGGAGGGTCATCAAAGCCTTCAAGGAGCATTCCAAACTCATCGTTGCTTGATGGATTTGCTGGTCCACGCATTGCATTTAACCCTTTAGATTTCAACCAATCCTTGGCGGCATCTAGTAATGCGTTTGCAACTTCTTGGTCATTTATACATTCAAAAAATCCAAAAAAGCCAATGTTCTCTTTGTGAATCTCGTTATGAGTATCATTTTTAATTGCTGCAATTCTTCCAACTGGCTCACCATCTTTGTAAGCCATAAACATTTCCATTTGCGATGTTTTAAAGAAAGGATTTTTATCCTTGTTGAGTAATTTCTTTTTATCCATCATTAATGGTGGAACCCAAATGGGGTCGTCCTTATAAATTTTCCAAGAAAATTTTAAAAATTTCACAATATCTTTTTGGGGATGCAATGCTTTAACTTCAATGTTGCTCATATTTGTACTCCATAAAAAAAAGGTTCATGTATGATTATTAAAAATCATAACAATGAACCTTGTAATATATATTAAGATTAAACTATTCCTAACTCTGACCCAACTTTTTTGAACACGTCAATTATTTTATCGAGATGATGTTGTTCGTGTGTTGCCATATAACTTGTTCGCATCATTTGTCTTCCTTCGGGAACACCAGGTGGAACAAATACATTTACAAACACACCATTGTCAAATAAGTTTCGCCACATTTGCATTGCAACATCGTCTCTGCCAACAAATACTGGAACAATTCCTGTGCGACCTTCACCAACATTAAAGCCAGCATCAGCAAGACCTTTACGCATATAATCGGCATTTGCAATAAGTTTATCAACCCTCCATGGTTCTTGTTCTAAAACTTCAAGTGCAGCCATAGCTGCAGCAACCGAAGCTGGAGTAGGGGAAGCAGAAAAAATTAATGCAGCACTGTGATGTTTTATATAATCAATCACTTTGGCTTTACCACAAATAAATCCGCCAAGCGATGCAAAAGTTTTGCTAAAAGTTCCCATTGTTAAATCAACATCATCAACAAGGTCAAATTCACTCGGAGTTCCACGTCCGCCTTTGCCAATAACACCAACAGCGTGGGCGTCATCAATTAATGTGCGAGCATTATATTCTTTTGCAAGTTCAACCAATCGGGGTAAATCAACAATTTCACCACCAGTACTAAAAACGCCATCGCTTACTATTAATTTAGGAGTTTCTTTTGGAATTTTTTTCAAAACTCTTTCAAGGTCATCCATGTTGTTATGCTTGTATCTAAGCAAATCGGCAGTCATTCCTTTTGCCATCATTGTAGCAATTTGAATTGATGCGTGGTTATCTTTATCGGATACAACATATTCGCCACGTTGAACAATTGTTGGTATAACTCCTTGTCCAGTTTGATAGCCAGTACTGTAAAGTAATACAGCTTCAACGCCAAAAAACTTTGCCAATTTTTCCTCAAGTTCTTCGTGCAGATTTAGGGTGCCAGTTAAATATCGAGAGCCAGAGCAACCAGTTCCGTAGTGTTCTATTGCTTTAATAGAAGCTTCTTTAACTTTGGGGTGTGCAGTAAGCCCAAGATAATTGTTTGAGCCAGCCATAATAACTTTTCGCCCTTCAATGTGAACCACTGGCCCTTCGTTTTCTTCAATTGCTCTAAAATAGGGATAAAGCCCAGTTTTCTTAACTTCATCGGCTCTAGTAAAGTCGTAACATTTTTTGAATAAATCCAATTTTTCTCCTAAGAAATAATCAATAAGTTGTATTTAAAATCATTATTTTTTAATATAAAATTAACTTGACAAGTTACTATTAAATATATATAAATTCAATTTTCAAAAAATAAAGAGATTTAAATGTTAGATAAAAATATTTCGGTTGTTACAGGAGCAAATGGTTTTGTTGGAAGTCATTTGGTTGATTATCTTCTAGAAAAAGGGGATGAAGTTCATTGTATAGTTAGAAAAAGTAGTAACCTAAGATGGTTAGATGGTAAAAATGTTACCATTCACAATTCTGGATTATTTGATAAAGAAGGATTGAAAATAATATTAAAAAATGTAGATTATCTTTATCACGTTGCTGGTGTTGTAAAAGCAAAAACCGAAGATGGATATTATCAAGGCAATGTTGAAACAACTCGCAATTTATTGGATGCAGTTGTAGAGGTTGCACCAAACATTAAACGGGTTTTAATTGTTAGTAGTTTAACTGCAAGTGGACCATCCAAAATAAATGCCCCAGTTAATGAAGATACTCCAACTAATCCCATTACAACTTATGGGCGTAGCAAAGTAGCACAAGAAAAATTAGTAAAAACATATATGGATAAATTGCCAATTACAATTGTTCGTCCACCAGCAATTTATGGTGAACGTGATACAGAGATTTATCTTATTTTCAAAACATATAAACAAGGGTTAATGACACTTGTTGGCTTCAATAAAAAAGAGGTTAGCATAATTTATGTTAAAGATTTAGTGCAAGGTATTTATCTTGCAGCTACTAAGGAAGTTGCAAAAGGGGAGACATATTTTATAAGTTCCAAGGAGTTTTACAACTGGCCTCAAATTGGTGAAATTATAAAAAGTGGAATGGGGAAAGCTGCAATTACTCTGCGTTTGCCTCATGCAGTAATTTATGGTGTTGCAACAGTTGCACAATTTTTTGCAATGTTTAGTAGCAAACCAGCTACAATAAATCTTGAAAAAGCTCGCGATTTTGTTCAAGAAGCATGGACTTGCGACACAAAAAAATCACAAAAAGATTTGGGGTTTACGGAAAAACACACACTCGAAGAGGGGATGAAAGCTACTATCGAGTGGTATAAAAAGGAGAAGTGGTTGTAAAAAAAAGAGAACCGCTAAGTTGCAGAGACGCAAAGGAGCTTAGGATTATTATAAAAAATGACATTATGATTGTTGTAAGAAAGTTACTATTTATCTACTTCATCAATCTCTTTTTTCTTTTTTATGTTGTGTAATTCGGCTTTAAGCGAAATTTCTTTTTCTGTTTCTACAGGAGACTCTAGTAAAATTCGTGCAATGTTTGTTGAGTGGCTACTTATTCTTTTAAGAAGCTCAATTAATTCTAAATGAATTTGGCTAGATTCTACTGTTTCTGGAACTTCGCCTAACAATCTGTCAAAGTGAGTTCGTCTTAATTCAAGTTCCATTTGCCTATATTTTTTATATTTCTTTTTAATATGTTTGGCGTTTTGAAGATTTACATCCTTAAAAAAATCAATTGCTCTGCTTATCTGTTTTATTGTGGTTAAATGATATTCTTCAATTTCTTTTTTCCCTTCATTGGAAAAGTGAATATTTAATTGGTTTTTCTTTTCTGCTAGTGGAACTAATCTTTTTGCAATAATATCGCCAATCTGTTCAATTTCTGTGGATGTGTGCATCATCTGAAAAACTTCATTAGAGCGTTCTTCAACAATTGATTCCTGACTTATTTTTCGCAAGTATCGGTTTATTTTTATATTCAAGAAATCAATTTCATCTTCTTTTTCAATTATTGCTTCTAATTTATCTGGGTCGTTGTTCATAAATGGAGGAAGTATATCTTCAATCATCTCTTTAACTTTTAAAGCCATTCTAATTATTTCTGCTTTTGTTAGGCTAAGGGCCAATGCTGGAGTTGCTATTAAATCCTCTTCTAAAAATTTAGTTTTAAATTGGTCATCTTCTTCCTCTTCAATATCAGGCAAAATTTTTACAATTAAATTGGCTGCAAATGTGATAAACGGTAAAATAATAATTGTTAAAACAATATTAAAAAAAGTGTGGGCGTTAGCAATCTGGCGTGGAATTGCATCAAAGTTGTTTGTCGATGTTATGTCAATTCCTTCTGCTGGCGAAAAACTTCTTATTAAATCTGCAAAAGTTGGTATCCACCAAGCAAAAAGTATT
Organism: uncultured Ignavibacteriales bacterium; assembly: GCA_947311785.1. Classification (GTDB taxonomy): domain Bacteria; phylum Bacteroidota; class Ignavibacteria; order Ignavibacteriales; family Melioribacteraceae; genus 1-14-2-50-31-20. The sequence continues at coordinate 22,230 of CAMZLW010000137.1, forward strand.
AATCCTAATACTTTGAAAAGAGAATGAGCAAGTGCAACCCGCTTTGCCTCTCTTCCACTATTTATGCTTGCTAAAGCTGCAGTAATACTTGTTCCAAAGTTTGAGCCAAGCAGTAATGGAATTGCAGCTTCGAGCGTAATTAAGCCTTGTGAGCCAAGCACAATAATAATACCTATAAATGCACTACTACTTTGAATAAGTGCGGTAAATATTGTTCCAACCAAAATACCTAATATTGGATTTTCGAGATGAAGCAATAAATTTATAAATGGCTGATATGTTCTTAATGGATACATAGAATCGGACATAAGCCACATACCCAAAAAGAGAATTCCGAAACCAAGAATTCCTTCGCCAATATTTTTTAGCTTTTTCGATTTTGAAATAAAAACTAATGCAAATCCAATTCCAACAATAAGTAGCGAATAATCGGTTAGCTTAAATGCAATTAGTTGTGCTGTTATAGTTGTGCCTATTGAGGCTCCTAGAATAATTCCAAGAGATTGAGCAAAAGTCATTAGCTGGGCTTGCACAAAACTAACAAGCATAACAGTTGTGGCACTACTGCTTTGAATTATCATTGTTATAAATGCACCAACGCCAACGGCTAAAAATCTATTATTTGTAATTGTGCTAAGAATATTTCGCATTTTGCTACCAGCAGTTTTCTTTAGCCCTTCGCTCATCATTTCCATTCCAAAAAGGAAGAGAGCAAGTCCGCCAATTAAGCCACTAACAAGATAAAACACCCAACTCTCCTCTCGTGCATACGCCTTAAAATATGCAATATCGTTTTTACCAGAATAATTATTTATGCGTGCGGTAAACTCGTAATCACCTTTTTTTGAACCGAGTTTTGCAAAACATTCTGCAATTCCGTTTTCATTTGTGAAAACTGTATCTTTGGTTAATGTGGTTCCAACGGATTTTTGTGGCGTTGAAATAATTGAGAAATAGACTGGAACGCCTTTTATTGGTTTTACATTATCAAATAATACCTTTACGCTAAGTGGCTTATTGATAATTGAATTTGCAGTAGAGTGTAAAACTTTTGATAATTTATTTTTCGAATTGTAGTTGTCAATTATTTGAATTGACATTTTTGTGGAGTCAAACTGCGAAGTGTTAAAGTCCTTAAATTCAGCCCCAAAAATTGGAGTTAATAAAATAAGAATTAATATAAAAATTAGAAGTGGATTAAAACTCGAATATTTTACCATTATAATTGTCCAAAAAAACTATAAAAATTAACAAAAACCATTTTTACTCTGTTGCAGAGGGCTAGGATACAAAAAAATAGTAAAATATGCTAATTATTTGTGAAGGTTGAAAACAGCAAACTCTGAAAAGGGAATAGGTTTGCTTCTATAAAATAAGTGCGTTTTGGTTTCTTTAGTATCAGAGTTTCCAAATCCATTTGCAATTATTTTTGCATCAAAAAATTTAATAAAGTTATTAGCAATTTCTGCTTCAAGATTTTTTTTAGCTTCTGGAATAATAAATGGTTTAATTTTTCTGATTGATTTGTTTGTCGTGAGGTGGTCTATATGCCAATGGATTGTTTTCGTTTTTCGCAAATGTCTTTCTAATCGAGAAGTTAAATTTTTCTGGGCACTTCCAATATAGTAGTAATAGCCTTTTGGAAATTTTATATGAATAAATTTCTTGGCAGAAATTGTAAAGTCTTTTTCTGCTAAGAGTTCTAGGATGTAAATACCTTTGTCTAACTTATTCATAGTTAATCAGAATGGAATTGAAATTTTAAATCGAGTTTTTTAAATACCAAAAAGCAACATACAAATATCAAATAAATCACAAAGACAAACTTCAAAAATCAAATAAAAAGATGTTCTATTAAAATTATTGTTTAGGATTTTAATTTTAGAAGTTGTTACTTATTTGTGATTTGTTAATTGAATATTTGCTTTTAGTTTGTCAATTTTTTGTTAAAGATTCCCGATAGAAACATTCGGAAATGACATTTTTATTCTACTAATTATTCTTGGCACCTTCTCTAATCCAAGTTTTAATTCCTTTACGTTGGTTTGGGGTAAGAAACCCAGAAACAGAATTTATTGGTGGCATTGGTTCAACACCAAGTGCATCAATACGCCAAACTAATCTGCTTGTTTGCTCGTTGTAAGCATCTACAATGCCTGGAATTACAACGTTTGCCCAGTTTGTAACGCTATAATCACCAGCTCTAGTGCCATCATCGTGGCAACCAGAAGTTGAACATTTTACATTTAAAACTGGTTGAATGTATTGGCTATAGCTAACATCTTTTGCAGGAATTATAACTTGGTCTATTTCATTGCCAGTAATTGTATCTTCACATCCAATAAATACTACTGAAAGGATTAAAAATAATATAAATATTTGTGGATAAATTCGCTTCATTTTAAGTTCATTATTTATTAGTCAATTTTTGAAATTCTAATTTAATATATTAATTAGTTAAATATTTTGTTTTAGGAGGAATAATGAGTGTGCCAAGCAAAGCTATTAAAATCAAGTTGGACAATCCAACCCTTGCAAGGATTAGCCACCCACAAGGAACAACACTGTGCGTATAGCAGAGGTAACGGACTATATG
>CAMZLW010000138.1 GCA_947311785.1 uncultured Ignavibacteriales bacterium
AACGTTATCTCCTTTTTTTTGCGTTTTCTGAAATAACTGGAAAAATATTTCTGTTTAATCTCGTAACTTGTTGTTTTATTGAATTTTAATTTTGACTCTGAATTGCTGGAAACCACAGACATTAATTTTATTAAAATATTTAGAGATGGTCCAGATGTATCTTTGAATGGATCGCCTACAGTATCGCCAACAACAGCCGCTTTATGTGCTTCGGAGCCTTTGGAATATGTAAAGCCATCACTTTCAAAACCACTTTCAATTAATTTTTTTGCATTATCCCAAGCTCCGCCAGCGTTTGACTGGAATATTGCCATAAGAACTCCGCTTGCAGTTACGCCAGCAAGAAGTCCTGCAAGCATTTCTTTACTTGCAAATCCGACAATAACTGGAATTGTAATTGCCATTAAACCAGGAAGTACCATTTCTCTAATTGCTGCTTTTGTAGAAATTTGAACACACTTTGAATATTCAGCATCAGCTGTACCTTCGCGGAGACCTTTAATTTCTCTGAACTGGCGACCAACTTCAATTATCATCTCTTTAGCTGCACGTCCAACAGCATTCATTGAAAGGGCAGAGAATACAAATGGAAGCATTGCACCAATTAGCAATCCACCCATAATTACTGGTTTTGTTAAATCAATTACATCAATTTCTGCTTGCAATCTAAAAGCTGCAAAAAGAGCTAAGGCAGTTAATGCTGCTGAGCCAATTGCAAAGCCTTTACCAATAGCTGCAGTTGTGTTGCCCACAGCGTCTAATTTATCTGTTCTTTCACGAACTTCTTTTGGAAGGTTAGCCATTTCAGCAATTCCACCAGCGTTATCTGCAATTGGTCCGTAAGCATCAACGGCAAGTTGAATGCCAGTTGTTGAAAGCATTCCAAAGGCTGCAATTGCAATACCGTAAAGGTTAGAAAATTCGTAAGCTGTAATAATTGCAAAAGCGATTACTAAAATTGGAATTGCTGTTGACATCATTCCTACACCAAGCCCTGATATAAGATTTGTTGCCGCACCTGTAATAGATTGATTTGCAATTTGGCGAACTGGCTTAAAGTCAGTTCCAGTATAGTACTCGGTGATAAGTCCAATAACAGTTCCAGAGCCAACGCCTATCAATGTTGCAATAAAAACTCCTGTGCTTGTGTAATCAAATCCGTTGTAACTCCAAGATTCTGGAAGAAGATATTTAATAATAAAGTAGGAAGCTACAACCATAATTCCGCTTGCACCAAACTCGCCAATGTTAAGAGCCTTTTGTGGATTTCCACCCTCTTTAACATTTACAAAGAAAGTTCCAAGTATCGAAACTGCTATGCCCACAGCAGCAAGAACTAATGGTAGCAACACAGCTGAAAGTTGCTGTTCACCTTGAAATACCGATGTAAAAACTGCACCAAGAACCATTGTTCCAATTATAGAACCGATGTACGACTCAAATAAATCTGCACCCATTCCTGCAACATCGCCAACATTATCGCCAACATTATCTGCTATGGTTGCTGGGTTGCGTGGGTCATCTTCTGGAATTCCTTCGTAAACTTTACCAGCTAAATCGGCACCAACATCGGCAGCCTTAGTGTAAATACCCCCACCTACTCTAGCAAAAAGAGCAATGGAAGATGCACCAAGTGAAAACCCAGCAAGTACATTTATAACTTTTGTAATATCCCAATCGAGATTAGAGTAAAAAATAAATAGAACACTTAAACCAAGGACAGCAAGTCCCACAACATTCATTCCCATAATTGAGCCACCAGTGAATGCAATTTTAAGTGCAGGTGCTAAGCCTTGGCGAGCTGCTTGTGTAGTTCTAACATTCGATTTTGTTGCAGCCATCATTCCTAACCAGCCAGCAAGTGCCGATGTTGCTGCTCCGATAATAAATGAAACTGAAATGAGCCAAGAAGAATTTTCTCTACCCATATTTGATATACCCAACAAAATTGCTACAGCAATAACAAAAATAGAAAGGACCTTGTATTCTGTTTTCAAAAATTCAATTGCACCATCTTGGATATGTTTGGATATGGTAGCCATTTTTTCAGTACCAGTACTCTGTTTTGTTATCCACTTACTTTTAATAAAAGAATAGAGTAATGCTGCTAGTCCGAATAGGGGAATAATGTAAATCAATTGTGCCATAGTTGTACTCCTACGTCTTTCCGATATTTATTTTTTAGTTAGTTATTTTATTAATTTCGCTACTATAAAAATTCATCATTTCTTTTTTGCCACCAAGAATAAATTTTTCAATTAGGCTCACAGAAAATCCGACACCTAATCTAATTATTTCTTTTTCATTTTCATAGAACTTATCTAAAACATATTTAGGCATTTCGCCATCTTCAAATTTGTTGCCAACGCCAAATCTTAATCTGTTAAATTTATTTGTTTCTAAAGAATAAATAATTGAAGCTAATCCGTTATGCCCACCATCACCACCAGCTTCTCTAAAACGTACATTGCCAGTAGGAAGATTAATGTCGTCAGTAATTACTAATAAATCTTCGAGTTCTAAATTATTAGTTTCTACAATTTGTAAAAGAGCATTGCCACTTAAATTCATAAAAGTAGTTGGTTTGTATAAACAAAAATGGGAAGCAATTAAATTGCTTCCCACCGAATAGTACTCTCCTTTATCAGGAGCAAAACTAAGCTTATGTTTATCTGCAAAGGCATCCAAAATTATAAAACCAATATTGTGCCTAGTATTTATATATTGTTTTCCTGGATTACCAAGACCAACTATGGCTTTCAATCTTTATTCTTCTTCAGGTTTACCTTTACTAATAACTTCAGGTTCTGCAGTTTCACTTGTATCAACTGCTTCATCGTCGTCTTCAGTTTCCTCTTCTTCAGCACGAGGTTGAACAACAGAAACAACACTGGTATCCTCGCTATTAAGAATTTTAATGTTCTCAAAATCTAAATCGCCTACATGAATAGAATCTCCAAGTGATAATTCTGTAACATCAATTTCAAGATTTTGTGGAATATGACGTGGTAAACATTCTACATCTAATTTATGAAGTTGTTCTTGAAGTATTCCGCCTTCTTTAACACCAACCGCAGAGCCAATAAAACTAAGCGGAATTTCAAGTTGAAGTGTTTGACCAAGTGTTAAGCCTTGCAAATCGAAATGAACAACTCTATCAGTAACTGGGTCGAACTGAATATCTTTTATAATACAACTTAAAGGTTCTTCACCTTCAAATGTAAGTTCAATAACATTTGTTTCTGATGTAAATACATATTTGTTTAAAGCAACTTCGTCAACATAAAAAGGTATTTGGTCTTGACCTTTTATGTAAAAAATACCAGGAACAAATCCATCGCGACGTAATTGGTTCATTGCACCTTTTGTAGTAATCTCTCGTTTCGTAGCCTTTAATATCTTTTCAGCCATTTTTCTCTCCGTTTATTTATTTTCTTAACTTTTATCAATTTCAAATAGCGAACTTATCGATTCGCTATGATGAGATCTAATTATAGATTCTGCAAATAACGATGCAGATGTTTTAATTTTTATTTTTGAATCTGGTTTTAAATTTAATTGTGGAATTGTATCGGAAACATAAAGTTCATCAATTTCTGAGTTTTCAATTTTTTCTATGGCGTTACCAGAAAGTAGGGCATGAGTAACAGCACCATAAACTTTAACAGCTCCACGTTTTTTTAATGCTTCTACAGATGCAACAAATGTTCCTCCAGTATCAATTAAATCGTCAACTATTAAAACATTTTTTCCTTCTACATCACCAATTATATTCATAACTTCGGCTTTGTTTGCTTTGGGACGGCGTTTGTCAATTAGAACAAGACCTGCATGAAGTTTACGTGCATACGAGCGTGCAATTTTAATTCCACCAACATCTGGTGAAACAACAACTAAATTATCTCGTTTGTTTCTTTCAAATTCGTCAGTGTAAATAGGAGACGCATATAAATGATCTAACGGAATATCAAAAAAACCTTGAATTTGTGCAGCGTGTAAATCCATTGTAATCACTTTATCGGCACCAGCTTTTGTTAACATATCAGCAACCAATTTTGCAGTAACAGCAACTCTTGGTTGATCTTTTCTATCTTGCCTAGCATAACCAAAATAAGGAATAACAGCAGTAACTCTACGTGCAGAAGACCTTTTGGCAGCATCCAACATAATTAACAATTCCATTAAGTTTTCTGCAGGAGGCATTGTTGATTGAACTAAATAGACGTCTCTTCCACGTATATTTTCTTTGAACTTAATCCAAAGTTCGCCATCGCTAAAAACCTTACGGCTAATTAATCCTTTTTTTACATCCAAATAGTTACATATTTTGTCGGTTAATCCAACATTGGAACTTCCTGAAAATATTAGCAATTCTGATACGTCTAAATTATCCATTCTACCTTGTTAAAATTAAATTGTTGCTAAAACAACCTTTTGAAAGATTATAACTATCTCATTTTAAAACAAAAGATAAATATAAGCATTACTTGAAGTTAAATCAAATTTTGAGTTTTTGAAAAATTTGATTTCTTTGTTAAACTCATTACATTTGCAGATTGAAAAATTAGGAGTTTTATAAATGCCAACATACGATTATAAATGCAAAGAATGTGGAATAACCTTTGAATTATTTCAAAAAATGAGTGATGAACCAATTACAGAATGTATTAAGTGTAAGGGGAAAGTTAAAAGATTAATTGGAAGTGGATTAACTCCAATATTTAAGGGAAGTGGATTTTACGAGACTGACTATAAAAACAAAAAGAAAACTTCAAAGAAAGAGAGTAAATCGGTAGCAATAAAGTCAGATAAAAAAGATGTTAAAAAGGTGGAAAAGAAAAAACCTGTTTAGTTTTTTACAAATTTATTTGTATTTTAAAACCATACTGATTTGGGGTTTTGAGATTCGATTTTTTAAATAGGGGATAATAGATGAAAAAGTTTATTTTTATAATAATTGCTGTTACACATACATTTCTACCTGCACAGAATAACGATACCCAAAAAGACGATTTAGATTTTAACTTTGGATTTACCACTGAGCTTCCATTCGTTTTATATAAAAAACTAAACACTAATACAAATGTGGTAACAACTGAGGTTAACAGAATGTTGGGTATACATCTTAGTGGCAGAATTAGTATTAATAATTTTTCATTTGAATTTAGACCAGGTTTTGTTTACGATCCAAAAGACCACTATGATGGTATTGAATATGGGTTTTATTTGAGATATATGTGAGTTCACTCCAAAAAGGGTCAAAGAAAACCTGATAAAGTTAAATAATTTAAATATATTAAGAAAAGGAAAAACAATAAAAGAGTAGCGAGGATGTTCA
>CAMZLW010000139.1 GCA_947311785.1 uncultured Ignavibacteriales bacterium
ATAATGATTTATTTACTCTTATGTTAGTGCCATTAAGCTAAGGCGGGGCAGGTCGTCTTCTGTGTTGATGATTTTTAATTAGGGTCTTGTTCTTTCCAATCCTATTGCATAATCGGGGATTAATAAAAGAACTATTAGCAAATATCTTAAATCCCTTGTATAACCAAGATACGGCTTTGCGAGAATCTTTTTCCCAAAGTTCTGTTTAAATAAAATAGATTGTCATCCAGATGTGTTGGGGATAAAAAAATTAAGGTTTACAATAACAAGATGATTATAGAAATCTTAAATGAGTCTTTTATTCTCAATGTTTAATAATAGGGAAATTTAAGAATATTTCTGTGCCAATATTTTTTGTGCTTTTAATATTCATTTCGCCATTCATTAGTCTAGTATATTCGTGAGCAATTGTTAGCCCAAGCCCAGCACCTTCGTAGTTTCTTAAATGCCCGTCTGGCTCTTCTTGTACAAATGGCTCTAACAATCTATGTATAACTGTTTCGTTAATACCCACGCCAGTATCTGTAATTGTTATTGTTACATATTCTTCTGTTGTTTTAGACGAAATTTTTATTTTTCCGTTATTTGTGTATTTAATAGCGTTATCAACTAAGTTAAGAATAATCCGCTCAAATTTAATCCAATCAATTTCGCATAAATAATTACTGCTATCCAAATCAAGGAGAATTTCTACGCCTTTTGCCCTTGCTTCTTCTTCCTTTTTGGTGTGAACTGCTTCCAAAATTTGGTTACAATTCATCGAAACAATCTCTAAATGAACTTCGTCCGTTTCAATTTCGGATACTTCAAGTATGTTTTCAAATAAGTTCATTACTCTATTTAAAACATTCTTAAGCGAATCTGTTATTTCAACAACTGTTTCATAATCGCCTTCCTCTATACAATCAACCATAATATCGGAGTACCCCATAATTGCTGTAAACGGTGTTCTTATTTCGTGCGACATATTTTGGAGAAATGTGGTTTTAAGTCGGCTAAGTTGCTGTTCTTTTTTATATAGTTTTTTTAGTTGCTCTTTTTTAATCTCTTCGTCAGTTATATCTTTTAGGCTTATTACAAATAGTTTATCATTAGAATTTTCTTCCCCAATTATTACAATTCTGCAATTGTAAAATTTATTGTCAAAATTAAAGTCAAATTTACATTGTTGTTCCATTCGTCTCTGTAAATGCAATATCTCTTTCTTAATTTTTATTGCCAATTCTTTAGGCAACACTTCTTCATATTTTTTAAGAGAAATATAATTTCTGTCTAAATTAAATGTTCTAAAAAAGTCATCGTTTCCGTGTTCGAAGTATATAAAATCGTTAGATTGCTTTAGTATAATGAGCAAATCGGAGATATTATTAATTATTGATTTTAGTTGCGTTTCCGATTTTTTTGTTACTTGATTTTTAAATACATAGTATGATATATCGTGAGCAGTAAGCACAAAACTAATAATACTTTCACTTTCGTTAAATATTGGATTAAGCTTTAATTCAAAATAGAATGGTTGTTCGTCAATAAGAGCTAAAGAAATTGTTTCACTCCATTGTTTTCCTTCTTTTATTGCTTTTTCCAGTCTCTCTAATTTTTCGTGCGATAAATTGTTAGAAAGTGCTTTTGATATGTGGCTATTGTAAATAGCATCTAATTCTAAATCTAAAATTTTTTCAAATGAGTTTGTTGCATAAGAAATTATGCCTTTGTTGTTAAAAAGAATAACTGGAACTTTTCCATATTCGAGAGCAAAGTGAAGATTGCTAATTTTATCTTCAATAATTCCCTCTCCTTCTTCTGGATTAAAAACAACAATAAAGTATGACGAATTAAAGAGCTGAACTTTTTCTATTTCTATTTTATAATTAATTATTTTGTTATCTGTTTCAAAAATAAACACACTGCTAAAACCTGATAGTTTATTTTCGGATAGCTTTGCTATAACTCCACTTAAATCGGGTTCAAAATTTATCTCTATTAAATTATCACCTTTATCTAATTTAAATAAATGGTGAAAAACTTGATTGGAAAATTTGATATTACCAACATTATCAACAATTAGCCACGCTTTTTGATTTATTGCTTCTGTGTTATATTTAGAAATATTTTCAAATTCTGAATTCATTGCTTATCAATTTTCCGAAGTATGGTGTAAATGATTAATTGGCTCTGCTGGGTTTAATTTTTAATAAGTTCAACTGCGTATCTGCTCCTTTGTTTTTATCAAATAAGCTTTTAAAACTCTTGTTGGTCTGCTTCTCTAAAAAGTGAAGTAGAATATTATTCAAATAAGAAAAATCGCTTTGAAGTAACATATAAATATCTTCCAACAATGTATCTATTAATTCATAGTTATAAATATTTAATTCACTTTCTAAATCTAAAGAAGTAAATCTTTGAAATAACTGTTCTAATCCTTTTAGCTCTTTTTGAATTGGTTGCGAAGAATTACTTCCACCAATTGTTACTTTAAAAGAAGCAACTATTGGATTATTATCCAAAAAGACCACTTTGTCTCTGCGAATAACAAACATTACGTTTTCAATTGAAGCAATTCTTTGTAAATCTAAACTCACTTCAAAGTAAAAGCCTCTGTAAATAAACTCTACAACAACTTTATCATCAGAAGATTGTTTAAATTCTTTAAGCAACCAATTTGCTTTGGATAAATATTTTGATGCAGAAGAAAATGAAATAGAATCGTTGATATCAAAAGAGGATCTTGAGTAAAGATTTCCCTTAAAGCTTGAGTATCTTCTTTTTTTCGATTTTTTAAAATCTGCATCTAACGATATGTTGCTAATACGTTCTAACATAATATTACTCTACAACATATTATCGAAAAAGAATTTTGGAAGTTTAGTGGAGTTGAGTAAAAAAAATAATTATTTAAGTTTAATCATTTTTGCATCCGACACATACATTTCTGTTGTTGGGTCTTTTAGCTTAGATAAATCCTTTGCCAACAAGCTAATTCTTTCTATTGCTTCGTTGATAAGATTAAAATCTTCGTCAAAATTATTTTTTTTCTTTTCATTAATTTCTAATTTCAAATCTGCTATAAATAATTTAAGGCTTCCAAGCGGATTATTAAGATTATGCCCAATTGTGGCAGCCATTTCTAAAAGAGCTTTTTCTCTTTCCGATTTTTTTAATTGGCTTTGAAGATTAAAAATTCTAGTACCCGCTCTAATTCGAGCTAATAATTCTTGATTTTCTGTTGGCTTCAAAAGAAAGTCATCTGCACCAACATCTAACCCTTTTACTCTATCTTTAACAGCAGAGCGGGCAGTTAAAATAATAAAGAAAATAGGTTTAAACTTATCAATCTGTTTAACTCTATCGCAAAGCTCCAGCCCATCCATAATGGGCATAGTCCAATCGGCAACAATTACTTTTGGGAAAAATGTTTTTAGTTTCTCTAAAGCTTCGGCTCCGTTAGCAACAGCTTCTACATCATAATTTTCTTTTTGCAATAGCTTCGAAAGGATAAACCTTGTGTCAGTTTCATCCTCAACTATCAATATTCGTTCTTTGTCTTCTTCCATTTTTATACTAGTTGTTATTAATTATTTTAAATAAACTACGCTTAAAAAACTATATAAATATAGTGCTTTTTAATTAATCAATTCTGTTTAAATTGTTCAATAGTGTTTTCTATTTTTTCAATAAAAACATTTACATCTCCAATAGGCTTAATAACATAATCATCCGCTAAACTATCATCAAACAAATGTTTAGAGTGGTAGTTAACTAAATGTGCTGTTACAACAATAACAGGAATATGCTTTAGTTTATTGTTTTTTTTTACCATACGAGATAGTGCGACACCATCTACTTTTTCGTTGTTATAGTATGTGTTTTTTAAGCTTAAATCCATAATAACTAAATCGTAGTGTTCGGCTTCAAGCTTCTGGAAAAAGAGATCGCCATCTTCGAGTATATCAGCAGTAATTTTCATTTTTCTAAAAACAAATGAATAGAACTCTCTTAAAAATTTGTCATCCTCCATTACAATAATTCTATTTCCCATTGTTTTTTTCTCTTTTTAAAAAATACTTTATGTTTTTATTTATTTTAAATATTTTATTATTATGCTAATTCGTCTGTTTACTACGGCAAACGGATTTTTTTTATCCCTTAATCTTTTATCTGCATAGCCCCGTATTTCATCAATTTGTCCCTCACCAACACCACCGCTTATTAAAGTTCTACGGGCACTATTTGCTCTATCTGTGCTAAGTTCGTAGTTAGTATAGTTTCCGCCTTTATTTAAGGGGCGTGCATCTGTGTGTCCTTCAATTGCAATTTTGTTTGGAATTTTTGCAAGTTTCGCTCCAACAGCTTTAAGAAACTTTTTTGCTTTAGGACTCATTTGTGAGCTGCCCGATTGAAAGAAAACATCATTTTCAGATTCAAGCATTTCAATACGCATTCCATCATCAATCATTTCAATTTTCATTTGGTCAAGTAACGGAAGAAAGTTTTCATCTTCGCCAAGTTCTGAAGTTAGCTCTTCTTTCATTTCATCAAAACGTCTCTCTTCTTCCTCTTTATTAATTCTATCTAAATCATTTTGATTTAAAGAATTTATTTGTACTCCCAAATTCTTTTGGTCAATCATTGCTCTGCTTTTTAAAGTAAATCCAACGGGGTCTCTAAAATAACCAGCAATAGCTTCTTTTACTTCACTATCTTGCCCTAAAATCCACAACACAATAAAGAGTGCCATTAGTGCAGTTACAAAATCGGCATAAGCAACTTTCCAAGCACCGCCATGATGACCGCCGCCTTTTTTAATAATCTTTTTTATTATTATGGGTTGTTTTTCATCTGCCATAATTATTCGCTCTTGCCTCGTAAGAAGTTTTCAAGTTCACCAAATGAAGGTCGGCTATCTGTAAATATTGTTCTTCGTGCAATTTCTAAAGCAATCATTGGAGGGTTACCTTTTGCATAAGCCAATATTGCAGTTTTAATTGTTTGCAAATGTTTTATTTTATCGTCAATATCGTGATGCACTTTTGCAGCAATAGGACCAACAATACCGTACGATAATAGAATTCCAAGAAAGGTTCCTACCAAAGCTGCTGCAACGTGATGACCAACTGCTGCAGGACCATCGTTAATAGAACCCATTGTAATAATAATACCTAAAACCGCTGCAACAATACCAAGTGCCGGAAACGCATCACCCACAGTAGCCCATGTTCCTGCAACAGGTGCATTCTCCGACTCAAAAGATTCTATGTCCGAATCCATTAGTTCTTCCAAATCGTGCGGAGGAACAGAACCAGTAAGCATAACTTTCATAGAATCGCAAAAGAAATCCATTACATATTCATCTTCAATAAATTTTTTGTTTTCCGAAAGTATTGTACTTTCTTTTGGATTTTCAATGTGGGATTCAATTGAAAGTAACCCATCTCGCTGTGCAACTAAAAATAGTTCATTAAAAGATTTAAAAAGCTCTAAATAGTCTTGCTTAGAAATATGATATCCTTTTATTGCACCAATAAATGCAGCAACCATTTTTTTTATCATTGGCATTGGTGTACTTACAAGCACACTACCAATTGCTGCCCCAACAATAACTATTACTTCGTTAGGTTGATTAAGTACGTGTAAATCACCACCAGACATCATGAAGCCACCAACAACTGCTCCGAGTACAACTATTATACCTACGAATAACATCCTTTATTCCTTTATGATATTTTTATTTTATTTACTATCGTAAAAATTTGCTCAAACTTAAGCTCAATTATTTCCCAATTAATTTCAGGTTCTAACAATCTGCCATATATTTCACGACCAAGTACTGTTAGTTCAGGGTAACCCACTGCACCACCAGTTCCTTTAATTTCGTGTGAAATCATTTTAAGTAGTTCAACATTTTTTGTTTTGAGGGATTCTATAATTCCCCTCTCTTTTTCTGGAAAAGTATTTAAGAAAAAATTTCGTAATTGCTTAACAAGGTCTTCGCTCTCTTTGTGCGAAAATTTTGTGTTTCCTTTATTTTTAACAAGAAATTCTTTTCCTAAAATTTCGTTAACCATTTTTATAATTACTTCTTTTTTTAGTGGTTTAGAAATTACTTTTTCTGCACCAGCTTCAACTGCGGCTAACACATTTCTTTTATTTGTATTTCCGCTAATAACAACAACAGGTATATGTTTTAGCTCATCCATTACCTTAATTACTTGCAGCATTTTTACACCGTTAAGGTTTGGCATAAGTAAATCGAGAAAAATTATAACAGGCTTATACTGTAATGCTTTCTGAACTCCTTCGAGCCCATCGTTGCATGTAATTACATTTAAATTACAACCAGTAAAAAAGCTTTGTAATGCACGTCGTGTAATTTCAGAATCGTCCACAATTAAAACTGTTTTAAGCATCTAACATTCCTATGAACTTAATTTTTAAAGTAGTTTGTTAATTTTCAAATCCGATATTCCAGCAATATGTTGTGTGCTTTTTTCGGCAGCTGAAATTAAGTTAGCTTTAACTTTCTCAAAAACTTCGCCTCTAAAAATTTCTATCTCCATTGGTGCTTCAATTCCTATTTTAACTTGGCTATCGGAAACAGATAAAATTTTAATTTTTATATCGGAATTAATAATAATTTCTTCGTTTATTTTTCTTTTAAGTACCAGCATATTATCCCCCTATTCTACAAAAAGTTTATAATTGACTGAATACTTTTCTCTGTCCAATATTCTTTGCTTCCCATGTTTCTCTTCCTGGTTAATGTAAAGGGGAGCTTTCATATTTACAGTTATTTTTAGTGGATCTTTATCCAGGGTAACAATTCCAAAAGGCTCGCTACCTTTTACTTGCGGATAAGTACCATCCAAAATATTTATCCCAACCATAGGGAATGCAACGGTGGGTTCATCAATTGCATTTAACCAATAGAATAGAGTGTTTTCGGTTTGAATCAAGAGGTATTCCTCAAGGTGCTCAAAGCCAAAAAGCCCTTTTTCCATACGGATTACGTTTTCTTTGGCGTATTCTATTTCGCCAAATTGTTCTGTTTTTAGTTTCATATCACTCTACATTATTTATGATAATTGTATTTACTCGTTTATTACAATAATATCTACTCTTCTATTTTTTGCTCTACCTTCTGGGGTTGAATTATCTGCTATGGGATTATATTCAGAATATCCAACAACCGAAACTTTATCTGGGTCAATTTGTTCTGCTTGAATAAGATAGTAAGCGGTATTTAATGCACGTGCAATTGATAAATGCCAATTGGATGGGTATTTAGTTGAGTTGATAGCAATATTATCGGTATGACCTTCTACCCTAACATCGTTTGGAAGTTTTTTAATAATTCCTGCAATCAACTTTAACACCTCTTGCGCTTTACTTTTTAACTCAGCTTTTCCCGAAGTGAAAAGAATATCGTCTAATATTCTTATTGTAACACCACGTTCGTTATTTTCAATTGATACTGAGTTCTCTAATTCGTTTATGTTAATAATTTCATTTAATTCTTGCTTCAAAAAATTCATTGGTTCTATTACAACTTCTTTTGAATTTGTAATAACAGTTGGAATATGAGTATCTATTCTAAATTTCTCACTTCCAAAAACACTACCCATTGCCGCAGTTACTTTTTCATATTTTGCAGCATCAACATTAGAGATGGCATACAATATAATAAACAAACCCAACAATAAAGTAATTAAGTCAGCATAAGTAATTAAGTATCTATCAGCACTATCATCCTCGTGATCGGTTTCGTCCTGATCTATAAACCTAGTATTTCTTTTTGCTCTTGTTGTGGTAATAAGCTCGTCAACCTCGTTTTCACTACTAAGGGTATCTCCCCGCTCATCAGCGCGAGGGTTCCTTCCAGAGCTATCTCCATCATGTGTTTTTCTTCTAAATGACATTTTTTTAATTTATCGCTTATTGGTAACCAAATTATGTTTGCACTTAGTACACCCCAAAGGGTTGCAATAAATGCTCCTGCAATATTACGTATAAGAACATTGGGGTCTGAACCCACGTTGGCTAAAGTTAAAATTAGAGCCATAACTGTTCCAAGTATTCCCATTGTTGGTGCATATCCACCCATTTTTGTAAAAATAGATGCGTTGCTGTAATGCCTTTCTTTCATCATCTTCATTTCTAAAATAGAAATGCTTTCAATAGAGTCTTCGGTAGCACCATCAATTAAAAACCGAATTAACTTTTTAGGGAATAAATATTTAAGTTTATCTAAATCTTTTTCAATTGAAAGCAACCCTTCTTTGCGAACCTTAACTGCAAAATTATAATATGTAATTATCAATTTTTTATTATCGTATTGAATAGGAGAATATGCCTTTGTTGCAAGTGGAAATATTTTTAGAAAATCGTTAAAACCAAATCCAATAATTGTTGCCGCAAATGTTCCTCCAAAAACAATAAGAATAGGAGCAATAAGAAAAAGAGCTTCAGGAGCACCACCTTCTACAAGGTAAGAGCCAAAAACAACACCAAGACCTAAAACCAACCCAAAATAAGCACCAAATTTCTTTATCATAAATAATCCAATAACGATCTTGATAGAAACATTGAAGACATTTTATAAGAGAGTTGCAAACTATAATCGTAATTTTGAAGTTCAATTGTTGATGCAGCCAAATCAACTTCACTCTCTTTGGAAATTAATCCTTCTAATGTTAATATCTGATTACTCAATATAGTTTTTGAGTCATCAAGTTTATTTGAAACATTTCCAACTTCTGATAAATGGTCTCGCACAGATGCCGAAAAAGTTTCAACTACTTGAACATCTGCATCTGTTGGTTTAATACCATTTTTCAAATTGTCTCTAATTTCAATAAGTTTATTAAAAATATCTGTTCCATCAATGTTGCCAAACAACTCGGTACCAGAAACATTTATTTTTTGAGTAATATTTTTCGAGATTTTAACTTTTCGTTCTCCCGAAACATCATTAACCTTTAATTCCATTGCCGAACCAGTAGCGTTAAAACCATATGGCGATTTAGAATCGTCGGTTCCGCCAAAGATAAATTGTCCGTTAAATTCAATATTTGCCGATTCGAGAATAATATTTAACGATGCATCTATTTGATTTGCATACAATTCTAAGTTTCCATCTTTACTTGGGTTTTGAATTTCTGCCAAGTCAACCAATACTTTTGTTGTTTCATCCAATATGTATTCTAAGCCTCGCATACTTTCTTGAATGAATGCAAGACTATTATCGATATTTCCTACGAAATCTTTAGTCTGAGTTATACTTGTTCTAAAACGCATAATTTTTGCCGCCCCCGATGGAGAATCGGAGGGACGATTTATTTTATTATTGCTTGCAATTTGCGTTTGCAACTCTTCCATTTTTGCTTTGGAATAGTTTAAATTATTAATAAAATTACTATGTAACATCGAATCTGAAATACGCATAATTATACCACTTGCATTAGTGTTTGTAACATTTCGTCAGCCATTTGAATTAACTTAGCCGATGCTTCGTATGCTTTTTGAAATTTTATTACATCCAACATTTCTTCATCCACAGAAACAGCGGAAAAGGAATCTTTTTGATTGTGTAATTGTTGTAGCACCATCGAACCCGCCTCTTCCATTCTATCGGCATTTTGTTTATCGCTACCCACTTCGCTAATTAGTGTTGAGTAAACATCGCCTAGTTTAGCCCCATTCAAGATATTTTCTTCGGCAATTTCAAAAATTTTAATTGCTATATCGCCATTACCCGAAGTTCCATCGGCAGAAACTGCAATTTTATTATAATCGTTTTTAATTTCGTCTTTAATTTCTAGCTTACCACCAGTATATTCCTCAAAAAAGTCAAAGCCAGGTTGAGGAGGGTCTTCTAAATTCATACCAGTATTATGAATATTGTTTACCGAAGTAACAAGTTGCGAAATTATAGAATCTAACTTTTCTTTATACCCTGGAATTTTATTAGAGAATGTATCTATTAAAGCACCCATTTCGCCTTTAGTAAGCCTTGCTTTGCTACCACCATTTTTGGAAACCATTGATAACTCGCCCTCAGAACTATGGGCTTCAAATTCTGTCCAGTTTCCTTTATCCACAGCAAACACACCACCAATTGAAATATTAACGGTTTCATCCGATTCGTAGTTAACAGAAATGTTTACCATCTTACTTAAATCGTTAACAAAAATATCTCGCTTATCCATTAAATCGTTAGCATTATTTCCAATAGCTTTAGATTCCGATATTTGTCGGTTAACACTTTGGATACTTTTTAAAGTGTTATTTATTTCTCTCACTTTATCGTTAAATTCGTAGTAGATAGAGGTTTTAACTATTTGGAAACCTTCATTAATTTCTTCAACTTTTGCTGCAAGATTTTGAGCCGAGTAAACAACATTACCTCGCAAAGCGGATGAAGTTGGGTTTGCCGATAGCTCACTCCACGAGCTAAAAAATTGCCCCATTAAATTAGATATTCCAAGTTCAGATGGCTCAGAGTAAATATCCTCAACCTGCCTAAGCAATACCGAACTTTTTTCGTTAAACGAATGCCTTTGATTATTGCTAATAATTTGGTTTTCGGTTAACGAGCTTCGTATCCGTTCAATGTCATCCATTTTAACACCACTTCCCCAAGTGATGCCTGCAAATTGCTGTGTTTTTTCGGTAGAAATTATTGCACGTTGCCTTGTATAATCGGCATTGCCAGCATTTGCAATATTGTTTGAAGCTACATCCATGGAACGCTGATACGTTGCCATGCTGCGTCGCGATATGTCAAAAAGTCTGCTAAGTGCCATTATATTTTTCTATCTATTAGTGATGTTTTTCGTGTTTTTAGCAAAAGTGAAATTGTCTCTTTTACCAAACTACTTGCGTGCTCTATCAAAAATCTGTTTTGATGATTTATGCTTGTTAAAATTTTCACTTTGTCTCTAACTTGTAACCTAAGTTCATTTATTTTTTTTAGCTGTGCTGGATTGAACAAATCTTTATATTCGTTTACCAAAATTGAGAGAATTCTTGGTTTTCCACTCTCTTCTAAAGAGTTAATGTCAAATAAACGACTAACTAATTTTTGTTGACCTCTACTAACTTTATCTAAGTTAGAAAGCAAATTTGACTCACCATCATTCACTTTGTTCAAGCCATCGTAATCGTTTTTAATAATTACATCTTGTTTTTTGTTTGCTAAAACAATTAAGGATTTTACTATTTTATCCTCTTGAACTAACATTTCGTATAATTCTTTCTCCATCATAACTTATCCTCCCAAAATTTCATGTAGCCTTTTATTCTGTTTATATAATTTTTTGTTTCTTCAAAAGGCGGAACGCCATTATATTTTTTTACGTTGCCAGGTCCTGCATTGTAGGCTGCTAGAGATTTCTCCAAATCGCCATCAAACTGATCTAACATTTTGGATAAGTATTTTGTGCCACCAAAAATATTATCTTCTGGGTTCCAAACATTTTTTACATTCATATCCGAAGCAGTAGAATCAATCAATTGCATTAAACCCTTTGCATTTGCATTAGACATTGCTTTTGGGTTTGCTGCCGATTCGGCTAATATTACTGAACGTATCACGTTTTTATCTATTCCAAAAGATTTTGAAGCCTTGTTAATTATATCATCAAATTTGTTTAATCTATTTATTGAGCCTTTGCTAGGCGATATTGCAGTAGAATCGTTTTCTACTTTTATTTTTCTTGGTGCAACTCTTAAATCTGTGTTACTTACCGATTGAAGTTCCTGTTTAATTTTATTCATATCTAAGTTTTCGCCAATAACATTTTTGTAAATCATATCGGCTAAACCAAGTGATTTATTTTCACTTATGTACGATGCCAGTTTAGTTTCAAAAATTGTATCAAAATAATCGCCACCAAAACTCTCTTCACCAAACATACCGCCAGTAGTTTTTGTCATACTCTTTAGCATCATTTGTGTAAGCATACTCTCAAAATCTTGAGCAGCTTTTGCAAGCTTTGCTTTCTCTTGCGGAGTTTTAGTTGACTCGGCAATTGGAGTTTTTGCAAAGTGCTTACTGTTGTTCGTTATTTTTAATCCAATGTTATCCATTATATTATAACTAACTCGGCAACCAATGCACCCGATTCTTTAAGTGCTTGGAAAATTGAAATAATATCTTGTGGTGAAACATTTAGCG
The DNA here is from genome assembly GCA_947311785.1 of uncultured Ignavibacteriales bacterium. GTDB lineage: Bacteria > Bacteroidota > Ignavibacteria > Ignavibacteriales > Melioribacteraceae > 1-14-2-50-31-20. Next base: position 12,173 of record CAMZLW010000139.1, read on the forward strand.
AGTTTAATGCTGCAGCAACTTCTTGCACATTTGATGCACCATTAATTGCAACAGTTTTAGATGTATCTTCTGTAACTTCTGGGACAAGATTGTTAAAAAACACAGTTCTTCCTGTGCGAGCAAAAGCCCCAGGTTGCGATATTATTGGCATCGATTTTACATCAATATTTAAGTTTCCATGTGTAATACTAACTGGCATAATTTTTACGTGTGCACCAGCAACTACGGTACCCGTGCGTTCGTTAAGCACAACTTTTGCAATGTAATCTATACTTACTTCTAACGACTCTAACTCGGCTAAAAATGCAACTACATTTTCTTGTTTATCTGCTGGAACTGTTACCACAATTTCTGAAGCATCATTTGCCTTTGCTGTGTTTGGTCCAAAAGCAGAATTGATTGCATTACTCATATTACTTGCAGTTGATAAATCGGGGTTTTTAAGAAACACACTTAACCCAGAAGAATAGTCAACCAACGGATTTATATCACGCTTAAGAACTCCTCCACGAGGAATGCGACCTGCAGAAGTATGGTTTTTACCAACTCTTCCACCAGAAGAAGTTTGAACATCGTAACCACCAACAGACATTGGACCTTGAGCCAAACCATAAACATCTCCACTCATTCCAGAAAGTGGAGTCATTAAAAGAGTTCCACCAGCCAAGCTTTTAGAATCGCCAAGCGATGAAACGTTTACATCAAATTTAGAACCAGATTTTAGAAACGAATTTAATGTTGCAGTAACCATAACGGCAGCAACATTTTTTGTTTTAAGTTGCGATTGTGGAACAGTAATTCCGAAACGCTTTAGCATACTTGTAACTGATTGAACCGTGAATGCGGAACGATGACTATCGCCAGTGCCAGCTAAACCGACAACCAAACCATAACCAATAACTTGTTCAACTTCACTGCCAGAAAGATAAGCAATATCCTTAATCCTCTGTGCTGACGTGGATATTTGCAGTAATAAAACAATTGCTAATAGGTAATAAATTGTCTTTTTCATAATTTTACATCCGTGAATTAAAATAACCAATGGAAAAATTTTGTAACCCAGCCTGGCGATTGAACTCTATCAATTTGTCCGCTTCCTTCTAGAACAAGTTCTGCTTCGGAGATATTGTAGGATAAAACAGAGTTATCTGCTTGAATATCGGATGTTCTTACAATTCCTTTTATGGTAATAAGCTGTTCTTCGCCATTAATCGAAATTCTTCTTCTGCCAGTAATTCTTAAATTTCCGTTTGCAAAAACGGTATCTATTGTTGCACTAATTTTTGTTTTAAACATTCCTCTACTGGATGTTGAACCTCTCCCGTCAAAGTCGCTTGTTGTTCCTAAATCCATTTTTCCACCAGGCAAAGGTTCACCCATCATATTTCCTGCAAAACTAGCACCAATTTCACTTTCGCGCTTTGTTGCAGTGCGTGCATCGTTTGCAGCTTGCGATGATTCAATAACAACAATAGTAATAGCATCGCCAACTTTATTTGCTTTTTCATCCGAAAAAAGAGAGTTGAAAGAGTTCTTCCGCATATTTTGTGCAGATAGAGCTATTGTAAATAGTAATATTATTATAGTCGTTTTCATTTTGCTACTCAATTATTAAAACATTTTTATAGTCAATTACTTCTGCTTTGTATATTTTATTTTTGCTTGTTCTAATTCTTATTACATCTCCAATGCCACCTTCTTGTTTAGCAGTTGCAGAAAATGATATTTGCACATTACCCACAATTGAAGATGCCGAAATTCTATCCCCAGAAAAAATAACGGGCATATTTTCTAACGATTCTTTTGTTAAAATATCCCCTTTTCTTATAAATCTATAGGTCCGTTTTCCTAAAATTTCGCCAAGCGATAAAACAATATTTCCACGAACGGAAGAGATATCTTTTTCCATTAACTGAAAATCTATTGCTCTTAATTTTTCACGTTTTTTAACATCCTTTATTGCCACATAAACATCATCATAAATTTTTACACGTACGCTTAAAGTTGTTCTTTTTTGTTTGCCTCTTCTATCTGTGCTAATAATTGGCACATAAGCTGTTTTACCAATCACATTTATTTTTTCATTTTCTTTTAGCTTAATGCTTCTATAATTTTTAGGAACTTTTACAACTTCAAATTCAACTTTTTTATGCGAGCTAAATTCTGCTTCTAATTTGCTTTTAATCTCAGTAGGTAAAGATTCGTAAGAAGTAAAAACGGATAATATATAAAAGAGGAACATTAACATTTTTTTATCTCTTAAGATTATTTGCCATTGTCATCATCTCTTCAACGGTTTTAACTGTTTTAGAGTTTATTTCGTAAGCTCTTTGTGCAGCAATCATTGCAATCATTTCATCAACAATATCTACGTTTGACGATTCGAGATAACCTTGATGAATTTCGCCAAATCCGTTTTCACCACCAGTTCCAAAAATAGGCACACCCGAAGCATCTGTTTCGGCATATAAATTATCGCCAAGAGCTTTTAAGCCTCCAGGATTCATAAACCTGATTAGCTGAATTTCTCCTTGCGTATAACTTTTTCCGTCAGCTTCTGTAATTTCAATATTTCCATCTCTACTTATTTTCATTGAAATTGTATCTTCCGAGAGTTGTATTTCTGGTTCAATTGTATAGCCAAGCGATGTAACCAACTGCCCATCGGCATTAACCTTAAACGAGCCATCGCGTGTGTAAACAAAAGTGCCATCTGGTTTACTTATCTGAAAAAATCCTTCGCCATTTATTGCCAAATCAAATTGGTTATATGTTGGTTGAATATCGCCTTGTTTAAAGAGCTTTTGAGTTGAAACAGGCTGAACACCGTTACCAATTTGGATTCGACTTTCGTTTGTTTGACTTTGCACATTTCCAGAATATGCTATCGAATTTGTTGGAACTTCTTGATACATCAAATCGGAAAACTCGGCTTTATTTTTCTTAAAAGCTGTTGTGTTCATATTTGCAATGTTATTTGAAATAACTTCGATGTTATATTGTTGTGCAAACATACCCGATGCTGCAGTTCTTAATGCTCTTGTTGACATAGATACCTCCTAAAATACCTTACCAATTTGATTTGCTTTTTCAAGCGAATCATCTAAATAAGTTAAAATGTTTTTTGCTGACTCATAATTTTTAGATAACGAAATCATACTCTCCATTTCGTTAATAGGGTTTACATTTGAGTTTTCTATAAATCCTTGCGAAATTTCGTACCCATCACTGCTAACTTGAACAAAATCGTCATCTTCAGTTCTAAAGTAAACATCGTAATCTTTCAGCAATCGTGTTCCTTCTCTCTGTTTCGTTATCATTAGTTTATCAACAACAATATCTCCTACCATTACCATTCCATCTGTTGAAATGTCAACTTTGTTGTTATCTCCTATCATTACATCTTTTAAATTTATGGCTCCACCTTCACCTAAAATTTTATCGCCTTTTCTATTTATTAAATATCCTTCTTGCGAAATTGAAAGTTTTCCATCTCTTGTTAATCTATCACCAGCTTCTGTTTCTACAGTAAAATATGCTTCTCCTTCAAGTGCTATATCTAACGGATTTCCTGTATAGAGGTGTTCGCCCGAAGAAAAATCGGTAAGTTGATTACCAACCATTTTTCCTTCTTCTAATAAAACTTCGTAAAATGGTAAAGCCTTTTTATAGCCAGAAGTTCCCATGTTTGCTAAGTTATTAGAGATAACACCTATTTGCTTTTCGCCAATTTGTAAACTTCTACCAGCTTGGAATATTCCCTTAATCATTACTTAACCCCTTGCCATATTTGAATTGGAAGCATAATTTTTAATGTTATTTACTAACATAATTTCACCTTTAGCAATTTCTAATTTACGTGCCAAAGTGGATATTGTTTTATCATCAAAACAATTTTCTATTTTTTCTAACAAAGTTTTTCTAACCGGAGTTAAAGTATAATCTAATGGCTGTCTAAGTTTTTCTTCTCTAATTAAGCGTATGTTCTCTCTAAATTGTTTCGAAATTTCTTTACTCTGAATTTTTACTCTACGTAAAAAAACTAACGATAAAATAATTATTGAACCCAAAACAAATACCAAAAAGCTAAAAACTCCGCTTGAAATATTTGGAAAACTAACATTGCTACTACTGTTTTTTGTTTCCATTGGCATATTGCTCTGAGCTTGTAGCATTTGAGCCTTAACTTTTGCTCGTAAATCTACATTTCTATTTTGTTGTGCAAAGGCACCAACGCTTAGCAAAACTAAAAGTATTGCTATGTTAATTGATAAACTTTTCATTTTTTCAATTTCCTTTTAAATGGGAATTGAAGAGAAATTGATGTGCCATTTTCTGCACCACTATTGTATATAACTTTCCCTTCATGTTTTTTCATAAGATTTTGCATCATTGAAAAGGTTAGCTCGAACGAATCTTTCTTTTTTGCCGATAACTTACCAAGCACATCTGTTGTAAAAAGATTTATTAAAACCATTCCGCTTTGATATCTTGTTTGAATTAAAATGCCACCAGTTTCTGTAAACCCCGATTTAACAATGCTAAACAAGTTTGAAAAAATTTGATTTAGCAAATTGGAATTACTTAATATTGGAGGAATGTTTTCGCCTAAATCTAAAATACATTCGTAATTTTCATTTTTTATGGACGACATTAAAAGATCTACATAGTTTGAAACTTCACTATTAATGTTGCACGGAGTTGTAATTGTTGAGTTGCTACTAATACTTGCAAATTTGGTTAATCGGCTAATTACAGTTTCAATTTTTTTAACTTGATTATTAATTGTTTGCAAAACTTCTTTATCTACATTGCTCTCTTCATTTTTCAAATAATCGGAACAGCTAATAATTACTTGTGTTGGTTTTAAAATATCTTCTATAATACCATTTGTCAATTCTCCAACAGCTGCAAGTTTAGAATCGTTAGATAATTTGCTTTTATAAGTAAGCGATTCTTTAACTGTTTCCTCAAATTTTTCTTGATTAATAATAGTTGATATTTTAGGATATATTAAACCAGTTAATAAATTAAGAGCTTTCATTTCAAACGAATCGTCTTTTAGCTCACTTAGTGGAGTTTGAATTACGATAACGCCTTTTTTTGTTTTTCTTTCTATAATTGGAATTACCAAATAATTTAAGCGTGGAGCATTTTTTGTGTTTTTATTTAAATTTGGAAGAATAACCGTTTTTTTATTCTCAAATACCCAACTAAGAATTCCGTTTCGTAGAGCTACTTCAACTGTTAACCGTATGCCTCTTTCACATCTTTCTGTTACAGGAAGTAGTTCATATTTGCTATCGTTAAATAGAAAAAGGTGTGCTTCTTCAATAGTAAATAATGTGCGTAAATTTTTAACAAATAGATTTATTATTAGTTGAATGTCGTTAAGGTTTTGAATTTGTGTATTAACGTTGCTAAGCGAAGTAAAAAACTTTTCAAATCTATTTTTATTTGAAATTGCAGAAGTATTAATAAAACGCAAACCCGTTTCATTTCCTCTTTCGTGTGCTTCGCTCTCTAATGTTTCGTAAAGAGTACTATAAGCCATTGCGTTATCTTTTATAACTTTCACACTAAATTCCTTATAGAAGCAATTTGCTCGTTTATAAATTCTCTGTATTTTTCGGTAAATTCAGTTAAGCTATCCATATTCGAAAAACGAAGAGTTTCAATTACCGATTCATCAATTTCAAAATCTTTATCCCAACTACAATTTGCAATTTCAAAAGTATTTGTTATATAATCGGCTAAATGTACTACAGCAGTTAATTCCTTATCGTAGTTTGCTAACGATGGTTTGTGATGATTAACAATCGCATCAACTAAAATATCAGGAAAACTCCAGTTATCTAATACAATTTTGGAAATCTCTGTATGGCTTAACCCTAATAGTTCTTTTTCGGCATAAGTAAATGTTGCCCCATTCGATACTACTTCGTGAATTTCAACAAATTCACTTTTAAAATCTCGATGTATAACGGAAACCGAAAAATCGTGTAAAAATCCAGCAATAAATGCTTCTCCGCTATTCATAATATCTAAATCCAGTGCAATTTTACGTGATAAATTTCCTACAACAAACGAATGTAGCCAAAAAGCTTCCGGATTAAAGTGATTATCTTTGACCATTTTGAACGATTCCAAGAAAGCCAAAGCAAAAACAACTTTTTTAATCTCTTTTAAACCAAGAACAAATACAGCAAAACTTAATGTTGAAACTTCCTTTCTTAATCCGTAAATAGGCGAATTTGCTATAGCCAATATTTTAGAAATAAAACTTTGTTCTTTTGAAATAATTTTTACAACATCATTTTTACTACTATCTTTATCATTTAAAATACGCATTGCTTCATCTGCAATGGCTGGTAATGCAGGAAGATTATGAATCTTTTCTAAAACTTGTTTTATGTTTGTTTTGCTTTTTACTAACATTGTATTTTTTTTCCTAAAATGGTAAAGATTCTAACTGTTCTTCAAGATGCTCTTTATAGCTTTTAATAAAATTATCAATATACTCTCTGCTACCTAACCCAAGTATTTCAATTATATCTTCATCTAATTCTAATTGCTCATCCCATCTAAATGCACCGCAACCTAATGTATTTGTTGTGTAATCTGCCAAATGCACAATTGCAGATAGTAATACATTGTCTTCATTTTTAGAAGGATTGTGGTGGAAAAATATTGCTTGACCAAGATTTTGCGGAAGATGCCATCTATCGCATAATATTTTACCTATTTCTTGGTGAGTTAAGCCCATAACGTGTTGCTCGGCAAATTGGAAACTAACATCTTTTTGAGTAACAGAATCACAAATTTTTATAAAATCTTTGTTGAAATATTTTTGTGTAACAACTATTCCTAAATCATGTAATAAACCAGCAGTGAAGGCTTCGCTAGTTTTTGCATATCCTAAATCATCGGCAATAGCTTTTGCAGCCATTGCAGTCATAAAAGAATGTTCCCAAAATTCACGTCTATTCCAATACTCCGAGTCATCATTTTTAAATGTATCGAACATAGAAAGAGCTAAAACTATTTGACGAACTTGGTTGTAACCAAGAATTAATATTGCAAACTCAATGCTTGGTACTTTTCGTGGCAAACCATAAAGAGGCGAATTAGCAACAGTTAAAACCCTAGCCACAAGAGCTTGGTCTTTATTAATTAAACTACTTATATCCGAAGTGCTTGTCATTGGGTCATCCAATAAATCTAAAACATTTTTAGTAATTGTTGGAATAGAGGGTAAATTTCTAATACTCAACAAATAGTTTCTTCTTCGATCATTTTTTATTTCAATATCATTCATTTTAAGCATCTATTTCTTCTAGTTTTTCTTTTAGCGATTCTAATACTCTTGAATGTATTTGAGAAATACGAGAAACAGAAATTTTTAATACTTCCGATATTTCTCTGTAGTTCATATTTTCAAAATAGTAGAGAGTTATTATTAACCTATCTCTTTCATTTAATTGTTTAATTGATTCCATTAAATGCTCTTTTGCTTCATTTTTTTCTGCAATTTCTTCGGGCAATGTTGTTTGAGCAGGTATTACTTCGTGAAGCGAACCTCCATCTTCTCCGCCAACAGAACTATCCATTGAAACATTAGAAAAATACTGCTCACCAGGTTCATCAAAAGGAGAAAATCTTGGTTTAATTTGAGCTTTTCTTAACTCATCAATTATTTTTCCTCTAATTCTCTGAATTGCGTATGTCTCGAACTTCGTTCCATACTCGGGGTCAAAGCGTTCAACTGCTTCGCTTAAACCTTCTACACCAAATTGAAAATAATCTCTACTATCAAAAATATTGAGATTAACAAACTTGGAGTGGTGAATTACATAATGAACTAAATTTGTGTAACACAATATCAATTGTTTTTTCAGCATTTCTGTCGGGTCTTGTTTGTACTGTGTCCAAAGTGTTGTGGTCTCCATTTTACTTTCCGCCTAAGTTTTCTGAGAAATCGTTCCCCTTTTCAAAGGATTTTTTATTTATCGAGCGGATAAGAACTAATGCAAGAATACCTAGCATGCTTGTAAGAAATATAAATATTGCAAAAGACCTGATTAAAATATCAGCAAGTGATAAATTCATCTGGCTAAAGAAAATTATCGATAAAAAGAAAAATAACATTCCTACATTCATTACTATTTTGTTCATACATCTCCTCGATTTTTTACCCTTTAATGCAAAGACTATACCAAATATTTTTCACTTGGCTTTCTTCGTTTTTTTTCGATATTCAATTTTTTTGAAATAAATAGCTATTTCTTTTGTGGCTATTATTAGCCATGTGTTTGTTTATAAAAAATTGTTGAATTCCAGCAATTATTAGTAAAAGAACAAACTCATCTATAACGATAGGTTACAAATATATTTTTAGATACATTTCGCATAATAATCAAATTTGGAAACTAGTAAACTGGTTATATATAGTCGTTTTTCACTTACCAACGACTTAAGTAGTTGATAAATAAGAAGTTAGCCAGTTTTAACCGTTTCAACGGTTTATAATATTCACCCATAATTTCTCGTTGAATTCTACTTGTGAGGTATAAACACCTCAGTTATAGCGAAAGTTCCGCAAAAACAGCAATAAAAAACCGACGTAAGCCTATATTAGGAAAGGTTTTATGAGCATTTAGCCCAAATTATTTTCTTAGCTCAGTTTTATAG
>CAMZLW010000140.1 GCA_947311785.1 uncultured Ignavibacteriales bacterium
CCCTAACTCGAGCTAAGGCGGGGCAGGTCGTTTTATGTGTTGATGATTTTTAATTAGGGTCTTGTTCTTTCCAATCCTATTGCATAATCGGGGTTAAAAATCACATTAATTCCAAAACTAAGTATTTTAGGTAGTTGAAAGATGTTAGAATCGTAAAGATTAGCTAATTATTGTTAATCTATTTGCTTTAACTTAACTAGCTCAATCCGTTGCTTTGATGAGTGGATAATTTCAATATCAAAATTTCCAATTCTGTAAACTTTCTTTTTGGTAGGTATTAATCCTAACTCGGTAATTATAAATCCAGCAATTGTTTCGTATTCCCCTTCTGGAATTTGGAGATTAAACTCTTCGTTTAATCTATCAATTTCATATTTACCACTTATAATAAATTGGTTTTTACTTATCTCTTTGCAAATTTCTTCATCGGCATCATACTCGTCTCTAATTTCACCAAGCATTTCCTCAATAATATCTTCAACAGTAACAATTCCTTCAGTTCCACCAAATTCGTCAACAACAAGTGCAATGGAAATTCTTTTATCGAGCAACTCATTTAATAATTCAAGACTTTTTTTTGTTTCTGGCACAAATAATATATCGTGCAAAATATCACTTACTTTTTTAGGAAATTTAAACATATCCAAAGCATGAATGAACCCTTTAATGCTGTCCATGTTTTCATCAAATACTAGTAGTTTCGAATATCCAGACTCCTTGAATAACCTTATAGCTTCCGAAATATTGGCAGTAATATCAATTCCAACAATGTCTGTTCTCGGAGTCATTACTTCATAAATTTTCTGCTCACCAAGTTCTATCACTTTATTTATTACGTCAAATTCATCATCATTAATATTGCTTGTTGCACCACTTGATGCACTCTCTTGTAACAACGATTGTATGTTTTCTCTATCAAAAAGATGTCCTATTTTTTCCTCTTTTATATTTGCCGTGGTTACTAAAAAATGTGATAGTGCTGATGTAACCCAAACCAACGGAGCTAATACAAATGCGACAAACCTCAATGGAATTGCAGTGAAAAGAACAAATTTATCAGGGTATTCTCTTGCAAAATATTTTGGAATTAACTCTCCAAATATCAATAACAATAAGGTTGAAACTATTAATATTGTAACATCACTAAAACCAAAAGCGGAAAATAAAAACAATGTAATTAGTGTTGTAAAAGTGATGTTAACAATATTGTTTGAAATTAATATTGTTGAAAAGAAATGCTGTTGCTTCTCGTTAAAATGCGAAATTATCTTAGCCGAAAAATTATTTTTTCTTGCACGAAGTTCAATTTTTAATTTGTTTGAAACTACAAATGCAATCTCAGATGCAGAGAAAAATCCACTTAAAATTAATAACAAAATTAATGCTAATATTTCATATTCCATTATTTAGTGAACCTCTTCAATATCTACTTTGGGGATAATAAATTCAACATTATTTGTACTATCGCTTAATAATATTTTTATATCAATAGTTTCGTTAGCATCTAACATAAGCGAAACTAAAAGACCGCGAATAGTTGAAAAAGTGATTGTTCTGCTACCACTCTCTTCTTTTATTTCATATTTTGGAGTAAACTGGTAAACCTCTGTGCCATCTTGAAGAATTTTAATTTTAGAAATTTTGGTTGTTGTAATATCAAACTCAGAATTTTCTAACAACTCAAGTTCACCAGAAACGTGAAACCGTGCTTTGCTACCTGGCATTCTGTTTATCCAGCTATAAATTTGTTTTGTGTTAATACGTAAATTATTTTCGTAGATTGAACTCTCTTCATCAGGGACTTCTTTTATTTCGGGAAGTGATGATGAACAACTATTGAGGAAACAAAGAGATGATAAAATAAAAGTAAATATTAGTAATTGTTTTTTCATTAGAATGCTGCCACTTCTTCGTAAGTTCCAAAATGTTTTTTTAGCTCGTCCACCATTTCGCCTAAGGTTACATAGTTTTCGGCAGCCTCAATAAAGACGGGCATTAAATTGCTTCCTTCAACTGCGGCATTACTAATTTTTTGCAAGCACTCAGTAACTTTTGCATTGTCTCGTCTTGCCTTTAACGCAGTTAGTCTCTCTTTCTGTTTTGTTTCTACTTCTGGAGAAATTTGTAAAATAGGAATATCTATTTTTTCATTCTTATCAACAAATTCATTAACTCCAACAATAAATTTTTCTTTTCTTTCTAACTCAAGCTGATATTTGTAAGCAGCAGAAGCAATCTCTTTTTGGAAATATCCAGCTTCAATTGCTTGAACAACTCCACCATAAGAATCTATTTCTTGGAATATTTTTTCTGCATCCTCTTCCATTTTATTTGTTAAAGATTCAACGTAATAACTTCCACCAAGTGGGTCAACGGAATTAATAACTCCAGTTTCATACGCTATAAGTTGCTGAGTTCGTAAAGCAATTTTAACAGCTTTTTCACTTGGCAGAGCAAGTGTTTCATCCATTGAGTTTGTATGCAAAGATTGAGTTCCGCCCAGAACCCCCGCCAATGCTTGAATTGCTGTTCTTACAATATTATTTTCTGGTTGTTGTGCCGTTAAAGTTGCACCTGCAGTTTGTGTATGAAAACGCAACCACCACGAACGAGGATTTTTTGCTCCATACTTTTCCTTCATTCGTTTTGCATAAATTCTACGTGCAGCTCGGAACTTTGCAATCTCTTCAAAAAAATCTAAATGAGAATTGAAAAAGTGAGAAATACGTGGAGCAAAATCATCAACATCTAATCCACGTTCTATCGCATCTTCGATGTATGCAAACCCATCAGCTAAAGTATAAGCCAACTCTTGCACAGATGTAGAACCAGCTTCGCGAATGTGATATCCACTTACTGACACTGGGTTCCATTGAGGAACTTCCTTTGTGCAATACTCAATCATATCTGTAATAATACGCATTGATGGTTTTGGCGGATAGATATATTCCTTCTGTGCAATGTATTCTTTTAAGATATCGTTCTGCATAGTTCCACGTAATTTTTCTAATGGAACTCCTTGTTTTTTAGCAACTGCAATATAGAATGCAAACATCATTGCAGCTGGAGAGTTGATTGTCATTGATGTTGAGACTTTATCTAAAGGAATTTTATCAAATAATATTTCCATATCCTCTAGCGAAGAAATTGCAACTCCACAAAGCCCAACTTCACCATCGCTAAATTCACTATCGGCATCGTAACCCATTAAGGTTGGCAAATCGAACGCAACGGACAAGCCACCTTGCCCATGCTCTAACAAATATTTAAACCTCTCGTTAGTATCTTCTGGAGTTCCGAACCCGGCAAACTGACGCATTGTCCAAAGTCTTCCACGATATCCATTTGTATGTATTCCACGTGTGTAGGGATACTCGCCTGGAAAATTTATATCATCCAAAAAATTATTATCATCAACATCATCAGGAGTGTATAGTGGTTTTACATCCTCACCAGAAACAGAAGTGAATTTCATTCCATTCGATTTTGAATTGTCTAAACGTTCAATATATTTTTCTTTCGATTTTCTATATTCTTCAATGTTCATAAATGTTTTTTTCTTTCTTAATTTTTTAATGTGGAAATATACAAAAGAGTTAGGAATTGTTTTTTAATTAACTTTTCGTGGCTACATTTTATTTTGGTATGCTAGAGAAATAAAATGCAGATAGGAATGGAGAAGCAATTTATAATAAAAGATACAAAGGTTATTGTGTCAGTTGCCGAGCATTGAGTAGCCTCACGTTTTTTGTGAGGCATATCGAAATGCGGTATTATTAACTAATATCTCTCATCATGCCTTAATTGCCCATCACCAGTAATAATAAATTTTTCAGTTGTAAGTGATTCGATACCCATTGGACCGTAAGCATGTAATTTAGATGTTGAAATACCAATCTCAGCCCCAAGCCCAAGCTCTCCACCATCGGAAAAACGTGATGAAGCATTAACTGCAACTACTGAAGAATTTATTTCTCTTTGAAAATTACGTGCTGTTTGGAGGTTATCTGTAATAATAATTTCTGTGTGATTTGAATTATATTTTTGAATATGTTTAATACCTTCTTCGTAAGAATCTACAACTTTTGATGCAATAATTTTTGTTAAAAATTCCTCGTAGTAATCTTCTTCAGTAGCAGCAACGCTTTCAGAAAGAATTTGATTCGTTTTTTCACAACCTCTTATTTCAACATTCTCTTTTAGTAAAACTTTCCCTGTATCATTCAAAAATTTTTCTGCAATATCTTTATGAATTACCATTGTCTCTAGGGCATTACATACACCAGGACGTGATAGCTTTCCTTCGCATGTTAGTTGCTTTGCCATTTCAAGATTTGCATCCTTATCAATGTAAATATGGCATACTCCTTTGTAGTGCATTATTACTGGAATTCTGCTATTTTCATTTACAAAGCGTATAAGTCCCTCGCCACCACGAGGTATTACAAGATTTATGTATTTATCCATTAGTAACAACTCATTCATTGCCTTTCGTTCGGTAGTAGGAATTAGAGTAATTATATTTGGATTAATTCCTTCTTCCAATAATGCATTTTGCAAAACCTTGGCTATTGCTGTGTTTGAGTGGAATGCTTCCTTTCCACCCCGTAAAATAGCGGTGTTACCAGCTTTAAGGCACAATGCAGCAGCATCGGATGTTACGTTTGGACGTGCCTCGTAAATCATCAAAATTACTCCCAATGGAATTCTCATTTTGCTAACTTCAATTCCATTAGGACGCCTATCTGTTTTTGTTATTTCTCCAACAGGATCTGGAAGATTTGCAACTTCTCGAACAGCTTTAGCCATACCAACTATGCGTTCCTTAGTTAGCTTTAATCTATCTAACATTGAGTCTGATAATTTATTAATTTTTCCAAATTCCAAATCTTTCGAGTTAGCTAATAATATATTTTCACTCCCTGCTTCAAGCATATAAGCCATTTTATTTAAAACACTATTTTTTTTATTAGTGCTTAATTGCGAAGCTTCAATAGAAGAATCACTAGCTTTTTTTACTAATAATTCTAAACTATTTTTATCAAAATTTATCATTTTATAATTCCATACTTAGTTATTTATCAAAACCATATCTGAGCGATGTATAACTTCTTTATTTGTAAAGTAACCTAATGTCTTTTCTATTTCGTTACTTTTTTTACCTTTAATTTTTTCAAGGTCTTGAGAGTTGTATTGTGTTATCCCTTTGGCTACAACTCTTTCATTATTTCCATCAAGAACTACAATATATATTGATGAACCAGAAGTAAAATATCCATTAACTTTTGTAATACCTGAAGAGAGTAGTGAAGCCCCTTTGTTTATTAGAGCATCGCTTGCTCCATCATCTATTATTACTTTTCCTTCTGTTTGAAGTGCATGTGTTAGCCAATGTTTTTTTGCAGCTACATGAGTTTTAGATTTCTTAAAAAAGGTTCCAGAAAAATCATCATTCAAAATTTTATTAAAAGAATCTGATTTTTTACCATTAATTATTAGAGTATCTATTCCTGCGGTTATTGCTTTTTCTGCAGCCTCAATTTTAGTTTTCATTCCACCAGTGGCATTAGGATTTTTTGTACCCTTTGCCAAAGCAAATATTTTTGAATCAATCTTTTCGACAAATGGAATAAGTTTTGCATTTTTATTTTTAGCAGGATTAGCATCATATAACCCATCAATATCAGTGCAAATAATTAGAATATCTGCTTCTGCCATTATTGCAACATGTGCAGCTAAATTATCATTATCCCCTACTTTAAGTTCTTCTACCGCAACAGTATCGTTTTCGTTAACAATTGGTAAGGTTTTTAAATTCAACAATTCATTTAAAGTGTTTTTTGCATTAACATAACGCTCCCTATTATTTAATCCATCCATTGTTAATAGCATTTGAGCTGATGGAAAATCAAAAAGCCTACTCCAACTTTCCATTAGCAGGGATTGACCAATAGCTGCAAATGCTTGTTTTTCGGGGACAGACCTATTGCTTTTGGTTTTACTACTTTCCAACTTAGCCATTCCAGCTGCTACCGCTCCAGATGAAACAAGAATTATTTCACGACCCATATTTCTGTTTTGGACAATAAAATTTGCAATAGTAAGAGTGTATTGGCTACTGATTCCTTTTCCATTAGGAGCAACCAATGAGCTACCCACCTTAATTACCGCACGTTTCCAATTAGGAAATTTTATTTTGTTCATTGTAACCTTTTATAAATAATATAAACTAAATGCAATAATAAAGAAAAGTAAAAACTTTTCATATCCTCAAAAATATACAAAATCATGCAATACAAGAATTTTGGATAGATTTACTTTATTGCTGATTAAACATTCTGTTGTTATTTGGTAGTCTGAATAAATTTCAGGGGTTCTGTTTTAGAAAGTTGTAGAAAAGCATCAGAATAACAAAAACAGATGTCATTCCAAATTGGATTTATTTGTGATACACTTAATTCACAAGATGCTGAAGCAAGTTCAGTATGACCAACCTCGCCCATCGTCATTCTGAAATGCTCCTATTCAGAATCTATTACAATTCACAAGATGCTGAAGCGAGTTCTGCATTACTATTTTTCGGTTTCCACACAGACTTTTAAGTCGTTGGTTAATAAAACGATACTAAGAATCTGCTGTTGCTAAATCAACTAATTCCATCCCCTTATTTAAGGCATCGGTATTTAGTGGAATTAAATGATGATATCGTTCTGGAAGAACTTGTTTGAGTCCTTCAATAATATTTTCAAATTTTATTATTGGTTTCTTTTTTAAGAAGGCACCAAGGACAATCATATTCATAATTTTAGTATTTTTCATTTTAGCCGCTTCAGAACTAGCTGGAATTCCAACAATATCAATATCGCTCCGTGTTGGCGGAGTTATAACATTCGTGCTTTCGTAAAGCAACAAACCGCCAGGCTTAACCATGCTTTCAAATTTATCTACCGATGGTTGGTTTAACGCTATTACAGTATCGAATTTTGAAATTATTGGCGAGCTAACTTTATTATCGCTAACAATAGCAATGCAATTAGCAGTTCCGCCACGCATCTCTGGTCCGTAGGATGGCATCCAGCTAACTTCTTTATTTTCCATTATTCCAGAGTAGCAAAGTATCATTCCCATTGAGAGAACGCCTTGACCACCAAATCCAGCAATTACTACTTCTTCAGTCATATCAAGCCTCCTTCAAGTTTGGTGCTTTAATATCGCCAAGTGGATAGTAGTCAAGCATGTGTTTGTCCATCCATTGGTTTGATTCTACTGGAGTCATTTTCCAGTTGGAAGGACAGTTTGAAACTATCTCGACAAAACAAGTTCCTTTATTTAATTTTTGGTATTCAAATCCTTTTTGAATTGCTTTTTTTGCTCTACGAACATTTAAAGGTTTGTGAACGGATTGTCGTGTTACATAATATGTTCCAGGAAGTGCTGCAATAAGTTCTGTGATTTTTAGCGGATACCCCATTGACTTTGTGTCTCTTCCAAAAGGTGATGTTGTAGATTTCATTTTAGGAAGTGTAGTTGGTGCCATTTGCCCACCAGTCATTCCGTAAATTCCATTATTAATAAAAATTATTAAAATGTTCTCTCCCCTATTGCACGTGTGAATTGTTTCACCAGTTCCAATAGCAGCAAGGTCTCCATCCCCTTGGTAAGAGAAAACATATTTTTCTGGAAGCACCCTTTTAATTCCAGTTGCCACAGCCGATGCTCTACCATGTGCAGCTTCGGAAAAATCTACATCAATATAATTGTATGCAAATACTGAGCAGCCAACAGGGGCAACGCCAATTGTTTCTTCTTGAATTCCCATTTCGTCAATTACTTCAGTAATTAAGCGGTGAGCAACGCCATGCCCACAGCCTGGACAGTAGTGCATCTCTGTATCAATTAATGACTTTGGTCTTTCAAAAACTTTTGTCTCTATCATTTCAACACTCATAATTTACCTCCAGCAATATAGTTTTCAAGGGCTTCAAGAATTTCATCAGGAGTAGGAACAATTCCACCCATTCTACCATGAAACTCAACTGGTACTTTTCCTTCAACAGCAAGTTTTACATCTTCAATCATTTGACCCGCATTCATTTCAACATCTAAAATTCCTTTAATGTTTGCAGTGTGCAATTTAATTTGCTCGTACGGAAATGGGAAAAGAGATATTGGGCGAAATACACCAACCTTAATTCCCTTTTCACGGGCAATCTCTGCTGCTTTAGTACAGATACGAGCAACAAGACCAAATGCAGTTATAATATACTCGGCATCATCGCACATAATTTCTTCGTAACGAATTTCATTTTCTGTAATAGTGCTATATTTTTTTTGAAGATGAATATTAATCTCTTCCATTTTATCAGGCTTAATATGAAGAGAAGTAATTACATTATGCTCTCTATCTTCTGGCTTACCAACAGTAGCCCAATCTAACTTTTCAGTAGTTCTCTCTTGTTGCTCAAAGAATTCTACTTTTTCCATCATCTGCCCCAATGCACCATCGGTAAGTATCATAACGGGATTACGATATTTAAACGCAAGTTCAAATGAGAGTTTTACAAAATCGGACATTTCCTGTACTGTGGCTGGAGCAAGCACAATTAATTTATAATCGCCATGCCCACCACCTTTAACTGTTTGGAAATAATCACTTTGTGCTGGTTGAATTGTGCCGAGACCCGGACCACCACGTTGAACATTTACAATTAAACAAGGTAGTTCTGCCGAAGCTATATAAGAAATACCTTCTTGCATTAAACTTATTCCTGGGCTCGACGAAGACGTCCAAACTTTTTTGCCAGTTCCAGCAGCACCATAAACCATATTGATTGATGCAACCTCGCTCTCTGCTTGAAGAACTACCATTCCTGTTCTCTGTTCCGCTTCACGTGCTAAGTATTCAAGAACTTCCGATTGCGGTGTTATCGGATATCCAAAATAAGCATCTGCACCAACTCTAATGGCAGCTTCGGCTAATGCTTCGTTACCTTTCATTAATTTTATCATTTGTCCACCGTTACAGTTATGTTTCCAGTTACATTTGTTATTTTAGCAATTTGTTCTTTCTTCTGCTTTACCTCTCTGAACACAGTAATAACAGCATCAGGGCAAACTAACGCACAACTTGTGCATCCAGTACAACCATCCTCTATCTTTACAGCGTAGAGATAACCTTTTTGATTAACCTCATTCGACATTGCAATAACATCTTCTGGGCATGCATCAACACAAATTTCACAACCCTTGCATTTCTCGATGTCAATTTTAATATCGCCTCTTGCTTTAGCCATATTAGTCTCCTATAAAATCAGTTTAAACTGAAAAAAGTTACTAAATTAGTAACCTCGCCTACATGCATAATTAGTAGTAATACTTGTTTGGATTAGAATAAAGAGTATGTTTTTTTTAATTTTCAATTAATTTCCTAAAGAAAAACAATAAAATATTTACCAAATAAAATGCACTAATACTTGAATCCAAATTAAGAAAAAGTTTACTCTTTACAAAAAAAGATAGAAATTCTTTTTGTGGATAAATATTCATTTTAGAAATAAATTATTTAAAAGAATATTATTTAGGAATTTTTGTTACAAAAAGTGAACTGCAATTCATAGAATGAATAAAAATACAATTTCACACAAAATAAATTCACTATGAAGTCTTCTATGCATGGTAAGAACTACGTGTAGGGGGGAAAGATTCAATTGCGAGATATAGTGCATGGTCGTAAAGTCGTTGTTTGATATTTTCCACAAATAGAATCGACTCAATCAGTTAGGTATAGCGACTTGCCTCTGTATTCTTCTCAAAATTATTCAAATAGTTACTTTAGTTCTTAAAAATAAATAGAGCTATACACTAAAGGTTTTACTTTTGTTTTTTTTGTTATAATTTGGATGGTTCTCGCTTTTTAGGCTGCTTTCTTCTTGAGTTTTTCTAACTCTTTTATTTTCTCTTTCTTCAACAAATTTCCTAATCAATGCGGTGCATTGAGCCAGCCGAAATGGAGATTA